>CADCON010000134.1 GCA_902803035.1 uncultured Ruminococcus sp. | reverse complement strand
GTCGCCGTCGTGGTCGGCGACGAAATCCTCCAGAATCTTCATGCCCTGGTCGATGGTCTTGGCAAAATTGGCTTCCTCGGTGACGATGACATTGTGAATGAAGTCGCGCTTCTCCCTCAGCTCAGGATAAGCGGTTTCGTTCTCGTGAATGACCGTGTCACAGACCTCCGTGAGAAACATTCTGTCAATGCCGAGAAGCCGTCCGTGACGGGCGGCGCGGCGGAGCAGACGGCGCAGGACGTAGCCGCGTCCGTTGTTGGAGGGCATGACGCCGTCGCCGATCATGAAGGTGGTGGAGCGGATATGGTCGGTGATGACGCGGAGGGAAATATCCTTCTTGGGGTCGTCGCCGTAATTCACGCCGGCAATGCGGCTGATGTGCTTCATGATATTCTGCACGGTGTCGACAAGGAAGAGGTTGTCAACCCCCTGCACCACGCAGGCAAGACGCTCCAACCCCATGCCGGTGTCGATATTCGGATGATCGAGGGGGGTGTAGGTTCCCTTGCCGTCGGAATCAAACTGGGTAAAGACGTTGTTCCAGATTTCAACGTATCTGTCGCAGTCGCAGCCCACGCCACAGGTGTCCTTGCCGCAGCCGTATTCCTCGCCACGGTCAAAGTAAATCTCGGAGCAGGGGCCGCAGGGGCCTTCGCCGTGCTCCCAGAAATTGTCCTCCTTGCCCAGACGCACGATTCTGTCGGGGGAAACGCCGACTTCCTCCGTCCAGATTCGGAAGGCCTCGTCGTCGTCCTCGTAAATGGAGACCCACAGGCGGTCAACGTCCATTTCAAGCGTCTTGGTCAGGAATTCCCACGCCCACGCGGTCGCTTCATGCTTGAAGTAATCGCCGAAGGAGAAATTGCCCAGCATTTCAAAGAAGGTGCCGTGACGCGCGGTGATGCCGACGCGCTCGATGTCGGGCGTGCGGATGCACTTCTGGCAGGTGGTGACCCGCTTGCGGGGCGGAGTGATCTCGCCGGTGAAGTACTTCTTCATCGGCGCCATGCCGGAGTTGATGAGCAGCAGGCTGTTGTCGTTCTTGGGAATGAGCGAGAAGCTGGGGAGACGAAGATGCCCCTTGCTCTCGAAAAAGGAGAGATATTTCTCTCTCAGTTCGTTCAATCCTGTCCATTCCATTGTTTTCAGTCATCCTTTCAAATTAAATAGCAGTATTTTTGGGCGCAAAAAAGCCCTGTCACCCCTGAAAAACAGGGACGACAGAGCCGCGGTACCACCCTTGTTGCCCGGCATTCCGCGGGGAATGCGCAAGCCGCTTTTTGTCAATTAACGCTTGACCCACGTCCGGCTCGTCGCCGGAACGCTTTCCTTTGCGGAAATATCGGGCGGCCATCATTCCGCTCTGACCCGTGAAGCCTTGCAGCCGTGGGCTTCACTCTCTGAGGGAGGCGTAAATGATTCTTCCCGGACGCGCATTTTACAAAACTGAACTGTAATTTGCATTATACCCCCTATTCCGGCGAATGTCAAGTAATTTTTTGTGAAACGTCGGAATGATCGGAGGACTATTGCGTCTTGATTACCAATTCCTGATCGGAAGGCCGTTGCCGTCGGTGTAGGTGCTGGTCAGAATCTTGATGAAGTCAATGATCGCACCGATGCCGCAAATGCCGCCGGTAAACAGATAAAGAATACCCATGCCGACCTTGCCCGCGTAGAAACAGTGTCCGCCGATTAAGCCAAGAAACAGGCACAGCAGCAACGTGGCCAGTTTGCTCTTGGGGCTGGAGAAGGTCGCGGCGTTTACCACGACGTACTGCGGATTATTGTTATTCATACTCAATCATCTCCGGATAGAATTTGACAATATTATACCACAATCATTCCAGTTAGTCAATATATAAGATATGTTTCGTTTCATGAAAATTCGATGGCGGCGGCTTTCCTCATCAGCGCCCGTTAGACAAATCCTTCTGCCACACAGCAGATAAGGCCGATAAGCCGCACGAAAAGCCCTGCGTATTTTTCCCTTGAGGAGAAATACGCAGGGCAAAGCGTTTCTGAAGAAATGATGCGATCAATCGTCGTCCTGCATACCGGCTTCCTTACCGGTCTTTGCGCCGAGCATGACCTCCGCCAGCTTGCGGGCATTGTTGTCAAACACCGCAAGAGGAACGAAGATCGCTCGCTTGACGATATCCAGTGACGGAATCTGATCCGCGCAGTACTGGTCAACCTTGTACATGACTTCACCGTCGGAGAAATCCATCTCGAAGTCGCCCGCTACCATTCTGTAGTTGACGTATGTGATGAAAACAGCCACCTCAACACGTGTGTTCTCCGGAGCGTTCAGGGGAGAAATGCACTGAACCTGGAAGGCGTCCTTCTTGACGATGATTCTTTCGTCGACATGACCGATGAGACCGGTGTCGCCGAGGCTCATCTTGAATCTGAAAATACCGTTCTCAGCGTCAAAAGAGTACTTGAGGCCCTCACTGTCGAGGAAAATCTTGATCTGTGCAGCAAAATCAGCTCTGTATTCGCGTGCCATAAATCTTACCAACCCTTCTTTATGATAATTCAATGATAAAAAACAATCTACATTTAACGTATGTTTTGCATACTCAATCAAGTTGTATTTTTATCATTTACATCATACCATAAAAAATATAAAAAATCAAGTATTTTTTATAAATATTGCAAAAATTTTTTCGTGTAGATTTTGAGTGAATCCGTGAAGATTAAGACGAAAAACGGGTTGCAATGGGTGGCAATCTGTGATAGAATCATGAGTGACCGGAATCGTGTCAGGGAGATGAATGATGTGAAGCTGATGGATTTGTTTCGTCCGGAAAGAACGGACGCGGATGATGAGCGGGACGAGCCGATGAATCCCGCCGACGCGCTTGTGAGTGCATTTGCCAGGCTTACCCGCGGCGACGCGGCGGTACTGTCCGATATTTCGGAATGCCTGGCCGACACGGCGGGCTATTTCTCTTCGCGGAAAGAGATGCTGGACGGGAGGGGGCTGCGGTATTCGGCGGAAGCGGAGCCGTGGCTGTGCGTGGTCGCCGCTGTCGGATCCGCGCTGAAAAGCGGCTATCTGCAGGAACTGCGCACCGACTGCACGGCTGACGCGTTTGTGTCCGCGCTTACAATGGCGCTTGCCGCCGCTAAAATTGAATTTTCCCCCCACAGGCTTGTTTTCGATCCGCAGAAAGACATCGGCGCGTGGGCGGCGCAGTTCAATGAATATGCCGGTCAGTCGGGCATTACGCTTTATTTTGTGGAGCTGTACGGAGAAAGCAGGGTGATGGGCGCGGCGCGGCTGGTCGATTACGCTGAAGCGGCCGAATCCGCGGGTTTCGCCGGCGTGAAGATCACTTCGCGCCCTTGCTGACGCCGTTTTCCCGCTTCGTACATTCCGCGCAGCGGGAAACCTGAACGAGACACATGGCGGCGGTTCCCGCTGTCCCGCCGACAAGCATTCCGATGATAATACAGATAAACGTATGCATAAAACCGATCCTCCCGGAATTTCATTCCGAAATTTATTATTGGCGGGAAACAAGTAAAATATGATACCAAATCAGAAAAAATCCCGATGCCGCGGTGTGATATCCTGCTCCGCGCCGCATCGGGATTGCTTTATATAAGGTTTTCAAAGAGAATGTGAAGTCCGTGGTATTCCTTCTTCAGTGAGAGGGGTTTGCCCTCCGGATCGACAAAGCAGCTTGTGCTTTCGCCCTCGGCGCAGACTTCGCCCGATTCCTCATTGGTCATGGTATAGGACAGAACCAGCTTCACGCCGGTGTATTTTTCTACCCTCACCACGATGGCGACCGTATCTTCAAACCTGACCATGCGCCTGTACCGGCATCTGATCTCGAATATCGGCGAAATAAGCCCGCTTGCTTCGAGATCACTGTAGCGGATGCCCTGCTGCCTGAGAAAGTCCATGCGGGCTTCCTCCATCCAGCGAATGAAGTTGGAATGATGAACGATGCCCATGCGGTCGGTTTCGTAGTATTGCGCGGTGTGAAGATAGGGAATCATTGCGCTGCTCATTGATTTTCCTCATGTCTTTCTGTGGGGGTGGGATCCGGCGTATGGGAAATGGATACGCCGGGAGCGGTTTCCACCTTGACCACTATTTCATGCCGCTGTTCAAGCGGTTCCCATAGACCTTGCGTGCGTCGGACGACGGGATTGCCGTGACTGTCATAGAGCATTTCGCCGTCGGGCGAATCTGCGGTCTTGCGGACGCGGCGGCGGATCATGATCGGCTCGCCGTATTCGTTATACAGCACTTCTTCAGTGCCGGGGGCCTGAGTCGGATTGCCCCGCTGAACCTGCGGCTGACGGGCAAAGGGCATTCCGGGCTGCTGCATGGGCATTCCGGGCTGGGGGTACATGGCGGGCATCGGCTGCTGCATGGACATTCCGGGCTGCTGCATGGCGGACATCGGCTGGCGCGACATCGCTTGCGCGCCCTCGTTGCGCCCCTGCTGAAGAGCCGCTTCTACCGCCTTTTCGCGGTCGCGTTCGGCCGCCGCGCGGATATTTTCGATTTCTCTGGCGCGTTCGGCGTCGGCGGTCTTCCGGTCAGCCTCCTTGCGGCGGTTGTTGAGAATGTATTCCGCAAATCTGATACACGCGCTGTTATATTTGCTCTTGGTGTAGATGCAGTTGATGAACATGATGAAAAACGCCGCCAGAGCCGTGATCTGGCTGATGGCGACCACGAGGTCGTCAAAGGAAAAGTATTTTGCCGACGAAATGCTGACCAGCGCGGCGATTCCTATGAAAAAGAACAGGATGGTCAGCAGATAGGACGATTTCTTGAAGTCATTATTCACGGTGGGATTCCTCCTTTTTCGCTGTGTTATTCCGTATATGACTTATTATACAACAATGAATGAGAATTGTACAGTCTTTTTATCATGAAATTTTAGAAATAATACGGGAAAGAAGCGCGAGGTTTTCCATATCCAGCGACTCGATGCGTGCATTGGGAGAAATATCCGAATCTGACAGTGCTTTTGCGGCTTGCTCTTTGGTCAGAAAGCCGCCGGAGGTCAGCGAATTGGCAAGCGTCTTTCGCCTTTGTGAAAATCCCGCCTTCACCATGGCGAAGAAGATTTTTTCGTTTCCGACGTCGTATGCCGGCTCCGGCAGAATATCCAGCCTTATGACAGCCGAATTGACCTTCGGCGGGGGCATAAAGCTGCCCGCGCTTACCTTGAAGAGAAGACGCGGATGGGCGTAATAATGGATGGCGACGGTCAGCGCGCCGCTTTCCCGGCTGCCGACGGCCGCGCAGATGCGGTCCGCCGCTTCCTTCTGCACCATGACGGTGACGGAGGTGATCGGCAGCCTGCTTTCCAGCAGCGTCATGATGATGGGCGAGGTGATATAATAGGGGAGATTGGCACAGACAGCGACGCTTTCGCAGCCGGCAAAATTCTCCCGTATCACTTCGGCAAGATCAAGCTGGAGTGCGTCACCGTGAATGACTCTGACATTGGTGAATTCCGCCAGCGTTTCCTCCAATACGGGAAGCAGCCGCTCGTCAAGCTCCACGGCGACGACCTTTCGGGCGCGGCGGGCAAGCTCGGCTGTCAGCACGCCGATGCCCGGACCTATTTCAAGCACGCCGGCATTCTCATTCGCGCCGCCCAGTTCCGCCATTCGCGGGCAGACGGAAGGATTGACCAGAAAATTCTGCCCCAGTCCCTTGGAAAAGGAGAATCCGTGACGCCGCATGATATCTTTGATGGTGCCTATGTCAGACAATGATGCCATTGATTTCCGACCTCCGTTGAAAGGGCGTTGATGATTACGAAATATTGAAATCGCTGTCGGGAAAACGGCAGAGATAATCGGCGTAGCAGCGAAGCTCTTCAAGATTGATCTTGTCGTCGAGATAATCCTGCGGATAGACGCTGAGAACCAGCTTGCGGATGCCGAGCCGGGAAGCGTTGTCGGCAAACGTGCGCAGGATATAGCGGGCGACGGTCTGCTGCGGTTTGTCGGTGATGCCCGCGCTGCCTGTGCCGAGAATCGGAACGACAAGGGTCTGTTCGCGTGTGCGGCTGCGGGCGATCTGCTCCCACATATCGTCGATGCTCTTCATCAGACGCTGCCCGTCGGTCATGGGCTTGTCCGGCTCCAGCATTTCCGCTACCGCCAGCAGAATGACATGACGGGGCTTTCCGTCCACGGGAAAACTGACGGGCGCCATGGTGCCGAATTCGTATATGTCATAGAGCTTTCCCGCCAGCTCCTTCTGTCCGGGCAGCCGCCGGCTCCGGCACTCCGGACGCTGAAGGGCTTCACCCACCGTGCGTTCAAAGTATTCGCCGCCGTTCCCGCCGGGAATTTCCTCTCCTTTGGGAAAGCGCAGGCGGTCGGTCATCTGGGTCTGGATGCTTCTGCCGCCAATGACTTCTTTCCGGCCGGAGAACGTGGTATTGCAGGGGACGACAATTTCGCCGTTGTTGGAGAAGATATCCGACATGGAAATTTCGATTTTTACGTCGGTGCCGACGATATTCATGCAGTAATGCGCGAAAGTACCCTGTCTGAGCAGGGCGATGACCGCTCCCGCGCCGAGATAGACCAGAACGTTGGTCAGCACGGATTTCAGACTGACGCTGCCCAACGCAACGCCTTCGCACCACTGCGCCACCGCGCCGTCCTCAAGGAAGATATTTGCCGCTTCAAATGCCGCCAGCGCCGAACCGAGATAGATCATCATGCGCTTGAATAACGCTTTGCGGCCGGCGGTGAAATTCTTTAGAAACACTCTGAACCGATTCATTTTCGTGGACTCCTTCGGGATAGAATACAGAAAGGAAATGGGAAATTATGGCTGTGACAGATATTGCCTGATTGCGTCAAGACGCGCGATGCAGTCATTGTAGCCCAGCCAGTACAGCCTGCCGAGCTTTTCGAGATCCGGTTCCACCCTGCCCACCGTAACGGGTCTGGAGGGGGCAAGGCGCAACAGCCGCCCGCTTCTGTGGAGAAACTCCACCTCGTCGCACTGTTTGTTGTATCTATGGTCGCTCCGGACGAGCTTTTCCGCCAATGCGGGGTAATGCCTGTAGATCCTGCGCGCCGGCGACAGACGGGATTCTTTCTTGCGGAAGAGCGGATCGCGCGTGCGGATGACGATGATTTTGCGGAATCCCTGCTTCAAAGCCCAGCGGTAGGGGATAGCGCAGGCGCAGCCGCCGTCGAGGTAGGGCGTACCATGGATGCTGACCATGGGGGAAATGTAAGGCATGGTCGCGGACGCCCGGACGCCGTCCATCAGATAATCTCCGCATCTGCCCTTTTCAAAGCAGGCGGGCTTTCCGGTCAGGCAATTGGTGGCAACCGCGATAAAACGCTGTTCCGGCCTCTCGAACCGCTCCATGTCAACCGGCTCCAGAATGCCGCGGTCTTCGGTCAGGAATCCCACGTCGAGAAAGCTGTGGCTGTGAATCAAAGCCCTGACGCCGACGTAGCGGCTGTCGTGGCGGTAGCTGAGATTGATGCGCGCGGAGCGTCCGATCTGTCCCGAAACATAATTCAGGCCGCTCAGCGCGCCGGCGGAAACGCCTATGACGCAGCTGAGATTGATATCGTTGCACATCATCGCGTCGAGAAATCCCTGTGTGTACAGGCCGCGGAAGGCGCCGCCTTCCAGTACAAGGCAGCCTTCCGTCAGTTTCCCGGAAGCGTGACCGTCCGGAATCCGGTTGATTCCGGAATATGTGTGTGCCATGTCAGTTTCCTTCTTTCTTTTCTTCAATGACAAAAACATGACCCGACAGCGGGGCAATCTGCACAGTGACGCTGCAGGGCATTTCGCCGTGCGGATAGGGGGATATTTCCTGCGCCGCGTTCCGGGTCAGCCCCTCGCCGCCGTATTCCGGGGCGTCGCTGCACATGATCTCCCTGAGAATGCCCTGATGCGGCAGTCCGAGAATGTATTGGTACT
>CADCON010000133.1 GCA_902803035.1 uncultured Ruminococcus sp. | reverse complement strand
CATTAAGGGTGAAATGCTCCGGGGCGGCGCACTTGGCGCCTGCATGAGCGGAAGCGGCACCACGGTTTTCGGATTGTTTGACAGCGAGGAGTGTGCAAAGCAATCCGCCTTGACACTTTCTGAGACATTCAGCAATACCTTCCTTTCCCATGCGGTCGGCTGCGGCTGCGAGATTCTTGCATAATTCATTCATTCGTGTGAATAATTCAATATCCTCCGTCAATAATTATTGCGAATCGGTTCGGATAATTAGTTATCGGAGGATATTGTTGTATGAAAAGAATTGAGATATCCGTTCTTGCTGCTCTGATTTTTTCAATTGTACTGAGTATGTGTACATTGGAAACCGAATGCGGTCAGATCAGGGAAAGCGTCCTGCGGCTTCATGTACTAGCCAATTCGGACAGCGGCGCGGATCAGGAACTGAAGCTGAAGGTGCGCGACCGCCTATTGGAGGTAAGCGGCGAGATTTATGCCGGATGCGGCACAAAAGAAGAGGCAATTGCCGCGACAAGGGACAATCTGGAAATGCTTACTTCAGAAGCGGAGGAAGTCATCAGGGCGAGCGGCTTCCGCTATCCTGTCAGCATTTCGCTGGACGAAAGCTATTTCAACACCCGGACATATGGGAATGTCACGCTTCCGGCGGGAAATTATCAGGCGGTGAAAGTGATCATCGGTGAAGGAAAGGGGCATAATTGGTGGTGCGTTATGTTTCCGCCGCTGTGTGTGGCCCCCGCTTCGGACGCCGCGTCACTGGACGATGTGCTGACCCGCGAGCAGATGGAGCTTGTGGAGTGCGACGAGTATGAGATAAAATTCAAATGTGTCGAACTGTACGAGGAATTCAGGCGGTATCTGGCGGGGAAGTCCGAATAAAGGGACTGAGAGAAAAAATACGGTTGAATAATCAATTGAAATGTGCGATAATATAGTCATTATGAAGAAAAGAGGTGCGAAGGATTGAGCATCAGATTCATCATAGGGACGTCGGGCAGCGGCAAGACGTCCTATGCCAGAAGGCGGGCGGCGGAGCTTGCGCTTGGCGGTCAGAAGGCTGCGCTGCTGGTTCCCGAACAATTCTCGTTTGAAACCGAGCGTGCTATGCTTCAGATGCTCCCGGCGGACATCGCTGACAATGTGGAGGTGTTCAGCTTTACACGGTTGGCGCGGAGCATTTCCCGTGAAGCGGGAGGAATTGCCGGCAAAAGGCTGGATCGTTCAGGGCGGGCGGCGGTGATGAACGTCGCTATGAAGCAGGTGCAGGATCACCTGACCATCTACGCGGGAAGCAGGAAGCGGCAGGATCTGATATCGGATATGCTGACCGCTGTCGCGGAATGCAAGAGCTGCGGCATTTCCACCGCCATGCTGGAGCAGACAGCCGTCGTCGCTGATGACGAAATTCTTTCTCGGAAGCTGAAGGACTTGTCGCTGATTTACGGCGCGTATGACGCGATAATTGCCAATATCGGTTCGATCGATCCCCTTGACGACCTCACACGCCTTGTGAAAAATCTCGAAAGCATTGCTTTTTTTGAGGGCATGACTGTAATTGCTGACAGCTTTACAGGCTTCACCCGGCAGGAATTGGCGGTTCTGGAAAAGATTATCGCCCAGTGCGATTGCTTTGAGATAACGCTCTGCTGTGAACCAAAGGCGGCAATGGTTCGTTCCGGCAGGGACAGCGACCTTTTCGCTCAGGTGTATGACACCATCGACGCGCTGACCGGATTTGACGGCAGCGTGGAATGGAAGATGCTTGAAAGCCACGACAGATTTCATTCGGATGCGCTTCGCCGGGTAGAAGCGGGGATTTTCCGCACGGAACGCGTGGAGCCTTTTCCGCAGAAAACGGAGGACGTCATCCTTTATGCGGCGGACGACCGATACGACGAGGTCGAATTCACCGCCCGCGAGATCCGCAGGCTGCTGCGGGAAAAAGGGATGCGGAGAAGGGATTTTGCTATCATCTGCCGCAGCGAATCGGACTACCGCAACCAGATGCTCCGCGCGCTGGAATTACAGGGAATTTCCTATTTCTGTGACCGGCGTTCGGCGGTAACCGATCTGCCGCTTGTCCGGTTTGTGCTGGCGGCACTCGATATCGTCAATGGACGCTGGCGGAGCGAGGATATCATGAAATGGCTGAAAACCGGAATGCTGCGCGATGTCAGCATGGTTGACACGGCACGGCTGGAGAATTACTGCTTCGTCTGGGATATCAGCGGAAACGCGAAATGGAAACAGGATTTCACCCAGTCGCCCTACGGCTATTCGGATCGCTCCGACGACGCGGAAGACAGGACGTTGGAAAAGATCAACGCCACCAAGGTATGTATAGTTAATCTGCTTGACACATTTGAGAGTACCGTCAGACAGGAGCAATCCACAGGGAAGGACATGGCGGCCGCGCTATTCCATCTGATAGAATCCGCCGGATGTGCCGAATGCATTGAGCGCATTCTCCCCAGACTGACGCCGCAGGAAGCCGAAGCGCAGGGGCAGGTCTGGAATCTTCTCATGAATATCCTTGATGAGCTGGCCGGAATTCTGGGGGAATCTATCATTTCGTTCCGCGAATTTTCCGATCTTCTCACCCTGATGCTTGGACTCTGCGATGTGGGGGAGATTCCGCAGGGAATGGATGAAGTGATCTTCGGTTCGGCGGACAGGATTCGCACAGGCGACATAAAAGCGGTTTTTGTTATCGGCGCGAATGAAGGCGTTTTTCCCCTTGTGCCTGAACCCGGAGGGGTGTTCACGGAGAGCGAGAGAAAGCAGCTGATTTCGCTGAAGTTGCCCGTCTCGGGCGATACAAGCAGTGCCGCGCTGAGTGAACAGCTTCTGGCGTATTCCGCGCTCACCTGCTCATCTGATTTACTCTACATTACTTACAGCCAATCATGTAACGGCGAACAGCTTTACAGTTCTGAAATAGTCACCGGTATCCGAAGAATTGTCCCCGAATGCAAAATGATCGGCCGGGGCGATGAGATTTCGCTTGACATGATAGAAAATGACGAAGCGGCGTTCCTTCTGGCGGCGGCGTCAGTCAACAGGCACACGCCGTTTGCCGACGCGCTTGCGAGCTGCTTTACCCGCCGTGAGAAATACGCGGACAGGATCAAGGTGGTGCGTGACGCACTCAATCGTACCGCGGTTTCGCAAAGCCGTCTTTCCCTGCAAAGCCCTGAAACGGCCGCCGCTCTCTTTGGCAGGAATATTCATATTTCCGCTTCGAAAGCGGAGTGCTTCTACAGCTGTAGATTCAGGTATTTCTGTCAGTACGGCATGAAGGCGTCCCCCGTGAGAAAGGCTGCGCTTGATCCGCTGGAATACGGCAGCGTGGTGCATTATGTGCTTGAAAAAATGCTTCAGGAGAACGATCTGGGAATGCTTGCGGAACAGGAGGATCTCAGCGGGCTGACAGAGAAATATCTCACACGTTATCTCGATGAAGCGATGGGCGGCGCCGATATGAAATCGGCCCGTTTCATCTACTTATTCCGAAGGCTGTCGTACTCTCTTTCGGTTCTCATCAGACAGCTTGCGGAAGAATTCGCCAAGAGCCTTTTCCGCCCCGAAGCGTTTGAACTGCCGATCGACGGTCATGAAATTCATCCTCTCCGGATTCCGCTTTCGGACGGCACCATCATGAGCGTCAGCGGTAAAATCGACCGTGTGGATATCTATCGCAAGGATGACGTCAGATACATCCGGGTGGTTGACTATAAAACCGGCGCGAAGGAATTCGTTCTCAGCGACCTTCTTTCGGGGCTGAATATGCAGATGCTGATTTATCTCGATATTATCTGCGATAATGAGCTTTGCGACAGGAATTATTCCCCCGCCGGCGTCATCTATTCTCCCGCCTCAATGAGAAAAATCTCCGGTGAACGCGGAAAGACCTCCGTGGATGACGAGCAGAGGGAAATGCTGAAAAACAACGGTTTGATTGTCGATGACGCCGATGTGATCAACGCCATGGAGATAGGAATGCAGAAAAAGGTGGACAAACAATCCAATGCGGGCGTGAAGGGCGGCAGCACTTTCCGTTCCGGCTCGACTTATGTGGCGGACGCGCGGCAGTTCAGCGTCATTCGCGGCTATATCCGCTCCCTTCTCCGTGAAATGGGCGACGCGTTGCACCGCGGAGAGATCGGCGCGCTTCCGGCAAAGGGTACCTACGACGCCTGCGAGTATTGCGAATACCGCGTTATGTGTTCGCAGGAGCAGAAATGCGGCGGAAGGCCGGTTGTCAAAAAGAGTATGAACGAGACATTGGAAATCATGCAGGAGGACAGCAATGAGTGAGAGAAACTGGACACCGCAGCAGCGCAGCGCGATCAGCGCGTCGGGAGGAACGATTCTTGTTTCAGCGGCGGCAGGATCGGGAAAAACCGCCGTTCTGGTACAGCGTGTGATAGAAAAGCTGACGTCGGACGATCCCCGGATCCATTCGGATGCCGACAGGCTGCTGATTGTGACATTCACCCGCGCCGCCGCTGCCGAAATGAAGGAGCGCATTTCCGCCGAGCTTCAGAAGAAGCTGGAACGCGATCCCTGGGACGCGGGTCTGAGACGGCAGGCCTTGCTGCTGAAGAAGGCGCAGATCTGCACCATCGATTCCTTCTGCAGCCGGCTGGTCAGGGATCATTTCTATCAGCTCGGCATCGCGCCGGACTTCCGCATTGCCGATGAATCGGAGCTGAAGATCATCAGCGACGAATGCGTGAATGATGTGCTGGAACGCCATTACGCGGAAGGGAATGAGGATTTCTTCGAGCTTGTGGAGCAGCTGATCGGCTACCGGAGCGACAATGAACTGACCGAACTGATCAGGCAACTGGATTTCTACATAAGCTCCTTCCCGTTTCCTGAAGATATGATGACCGCGCTGGAGAATGCCTATCAGACGGATTCTCCTTCCGGCACCGTCTGGGGCGACGCGGTGTTTGATTACGTGCGAAAAGCGGCGGAATACGCCCTTTCCTGCAATGCGATTGCCTGCGACGTTTCCTCATCGGATGAGAAGCTCAGCGAGAAATATCTTCCCTCCTTCGAATGCGACAGAGAGAAGCTGGAATGTATCAGGGACGCCGCTTCCGATCGTGACTGGGACAGCTTATACAAAGCGTCCTCAGAAGCCGCGCTTACCCCTCTCGGAAGGGCTGCCAAGCTGCCGCCCGAAGCGGAAATCGCAAAGGCCGCACGCTCCGTTGCGGGCGAAATGATGGAAGATATCCATTCCTGCGTGGTGTCAGATAGCCGACAATTTGACAAGGAGATCAGATTTACAGGCAAAATGGTCCGTACACTGATCGGACTGCTGCGCGATTACTACGCTGAAATGGCGGAAGCGAAGGCGCGGCGCAAGATGGTGGATTTTGTCGATCTGGAGCATATGACGGTCAATTTGCTTGTGGAAAGTAAATCAGATTTACATGACGAGCCTTCGCTTGGCTCATCGACGGATTACGCCGCCCGCTATCAGAAGACTGACACGGCTGTTGCCTTGACAGAGCAATTTGACGAGATCATGCTCGATGAATACCAGGACACCAACGCCATTCAGAGCCTGATCTTCGCGGCGGTGGCAAGAAATCCCGTGTCAGCCGGACCAAGGGATCTGACGGACGGGGTCAATATGTTCATGGTAGGCGACATGAAGCAGAGTATCTACCGGTTCCGCAAAGCCGTTCCGGAGCTTTTCATGGAGAAATTCAGCCGCTACGCGCCCTTTCTCCCGGAAATGCCCGCATTCCCCGCGCTCATCACACTCGGAGCGAATTTCCGCAGCCGGAGCGAGGTCACTGGAGCGATCAATTTCATCTTCCGCCGGATCATGTCAAAGGAAATGGGGGGTGTGGACTACGATGAATCGCAGGCGCTTGCCGCGCGCGCGGTGTATCCCGCTTCGGATGAAATGGCGGCGGAGCTTCATTTTCTCTCGCGTCCGAGGGGCTACGAGCTGACCGGAGCGGAAATGGAAGCGGAATACATCGCCACGCTGATCAACCGGATGATAGCGGAAGGATTCCAGGTGACCGACAAAGCGACGGGGAAGCTCCGTCCTGCGGTCTATGGGGATTTCTGCATTCTCAGGCGCAGCATGAGCGGAAGCGGGAGCAGCTATGCCGACGCGCTGGAGCTGAAGGGCATTCCGTCGTATGTATCCAACGACGGCGGGCTGCTGGAAACGGACGAATCCAATGTCATCCTGTCCTTTCTCCGGGTGCTGAATAATCCGCTGCTGGATATTCCGCTCATGTGCGTGATGATGTCTCCGATTTTCGGATTCACACCGGACGAAATGGCGCGTATCCGTCTGAAGGAGCGTTCCGCGCCGCTTTATGGGGCTGTCATGTCGATGGCAAAGGACGGCGACGCCAAATCGTCTGCCTTCCTGGCCACCATGGAGCAATACCGGCTGCTCGCGGCGACCAGGCCGGCGGATGTGCTGATCGGGGATATCATTTATTCCACCGGTTATTTCGCGGCGGCGGGTGCCATGCCCAACGGCGATATCCGAAAGGCCAATCTCCGGCTGCTGGTGGAATTTGCCGCCAGATGCGAGCATTCCGGCTCCTTCGGTACGGGAGCCTTCATTTCCACCGTAGACCGCATGATGGCGCAGGGCGAGGATCTCCCCGGAGCAATTTCGGTCACGGAGTATTCGGACGTGGTCAGGATTATGACCATTCATAAATCCAAGGGGCTGGAATTTCCGGTCTGCATTGTGGCGGGGCTGGGAACACAGTTCAAGAAGGACGGCGACGCTTCCGGCGTAATGACGCATAATGATCTCGGTATCGGCATGAAAATGAAGGAAGACGGCGCGTGGTATGAAACCCAGATCCGACGGGCCATCGCGGAACGCTCGCGTGACGAAGCTCTCAGCGAGGAAATGCGTATCCTCTATGTCGCGCTCACCCGCGCGAAGGAAAAGCTGATCATGGTCGCGTCCCCGCTTTCGCTCAGATCATGCGTCAATGACGCGGCGATAGCGGTTTACAATGCCGGAGGAAGCGGCGTCAGCCCCGTTGCGCTGTCACATTGCCATTCATTTGCCGCGTGGCTGGCAATAGCCGCGATACAGCATCCCGACGGCGGGTGCCTGCGCGACATGGCGGATATCTGCGTGGACGTCAGGCTTGACGCGGACTGCCGGCTGCGGACGTATATCTACGAGCCGGAAACGCAGAGCGCGCCGGAAGCGCCCGGCGAGGAACCATCCACGGACAACAGTGGGGAAGTGCCCCCGCCTGACGAGGAACTTGTCGTGGCCATCGAGGAAAGATTGCAGTTTGTCTATCCCTATGATTATCTGAACGGCATTCCCACGAAGGTGACGGCGTCGGAGCTTACCCGGAAGGAGCATTCCGGCAGCTCCATCAGTCTCACGCGCCCGTCCTTCATGATGAGCGGAGGACTGACGCCGACCGAGAGGGGGCAGGCGCTGCATAAATTCATGGAGTTTGCCAATTTCCGCGCGGCGACTGAATCCCTGGAAAGTGAGCTGAAGCGACTGGTCCGGTACGGTTTTCTCACGGAAACCGAAGCGTCCGCAGTCGATTTATGCAAGATTGCTTCCTTCTTCGAGCAGATGAAGCCCATGCTTTCGACAGCCAAGGAAATACTCAGAGAGCGGGAATTCTCGGTGCTGCTTGACAGTGAGCATCTTTCCGTTGTGACCGAAGGCGATACGGGCGGCGAACCGGTTGTGCTTGAGGGCGAATGCGACTGCGTTCTGGTCAATGATGAAGGCGCGGTGATTCTCGATTACAAGACCGACCGCATCGGCGATCCCGCAAAGCTCGCGGAGCATTATGGGACGCAGCTCAGGCTCTACCGCTACGCGATGGAGAAGGTGCTGAATCTGCCGGTCAGCGGCATTTATCTGTATTCATTCTATCTCGACCGGCTGATCGAGGTAAGATAAATTCAAGGGTGGTTGAATGATGGTGTATCAGGATTTTGAAGAATTAAGAAAAGACTGCATGAACTGTACCAGATGCGCCTTGTGCCAGACGCGGCACAATGTGGTATTCGGCGTTGGGAATCCCCGCGCGAAGGTGCTTTTCGTGGGAGAAGGACCGGGCGAGAATGAGGATCTGCAGGGCGAACCCTTCGTGGGAAGGGCGGGCAAGCTGCTTGACACGATGCTTGACGCGGTGGATCTCTCCCGCAAACGGAATATTTACATTGCCAACATTGTCAAATGCCGTCCTCCCCAGAACCGCGATCCGCTGCCGGAGGAGCAGGAAGCGTGTATCGGCTGGCTGCGCGGCCAGTTTGCGGTCATGCGTCCGAAAATCATTGTCTGCCTTGGCAGAATCGCCGGTATGAAGCTGATGGACCCGAATATGAAAATCACAAAGCAGCACGGCCAGTTCATCGACAAGAAAGGCACTCTGATGATGGCAACCCTTCACCCTGCCGCGCTGCTGCGCAATCCGTCGCAGAAGCCGGACGCCTTCAAAGACTTTCTGCTGCTCCGGGATAAGATCATGGAGGTATGCCCCGAAACATACGATATGTAGCGCAAAAACTCCTCCGGGGGACGTTTTATCCCACGGAGGAGTTTGATTCTGTACCGGCCCCGCCATAGTCAAGCTGCAAAGGACGCTCTTCGGAGATATCCTTGAGAAGCGTGACATATCTGGTGACGCGGACGCCGGTCGAGGTAACATTGACCGTGCGTTCACTGCTCACGATATCAATGCATTCGGCTCTCTTGATTTTTGCGGAAAGAATCTTCTCCGCCTGCGCGACGCATTCCTCATCCGACAATTCTTTTTCGGTGTAGCACAGCTCGTGCCACTGTTCCCGTCGGAGAATGACCGGAAGGGCGAATCCGAATACCTTCAGCGGGTATTCTCCGCTTGTTCGTTTGAAAAGCCCCTTCGGAGGCGAAGCGAAGAGCGGTATCTCAATACCGGATACCATCAGGCGGCTGATATTGACAATGCGTCCGGTCGGCTCCGTGACAATCTGCCGGCGGCTGACGTTTTCGGAGAAGGTTCTGTCTACCAGAGCGACGACAGTGCCGCTGGCATGAACCATGTTGACGCTGCCGCTCTCCAATCCGTCGAACACGCCGCTGACAAGCACATCGCCTGGCGCCGCGACATCTCCTTCCTTCACGAAGATCGTCCCCTTTGAAGCGGTCACTGATACAATCTGACCGCATTCGGAGGCGATCAGATCGCACGGCCAGTCGGCTTCTTCCTGTTTTCTGACCGGTCTTGCCAGACTGAACTGGACTCTTGCCCAACTGCCCATGCAGGAAATTTTGACCATGTCGAACATGGGAAGCCTTTCCTCCAGCTCGTACTCCAGCATATCGGCGTCCACAGAAGACGACAGCACGCCCGATCGTAATCCCGCTTCATACAGGACGTCCGTAACGCTGACCGCGTATTCCTCCGGAAGATTGACAGTTTCCACTGACCAGACAAAAAGCGACAGCAGCCACATAGTGACGCAGAAAACCCCGAATCCAACGAAAAAGCCGATTCTTCCCCGGTAATTTCTCAGGCGGTAAGTGAGACCGTAATGCGAAACCTCCTCCAGGCACACGCCAGCCTTTGAAGCGGCAGCGCGCAGAATGCCGAATTCCTCGGCGGAGGTGAAGGCGAAAACACGGTCGTTCCTGTGCTTCAGATTAAAAACGGTAATTCCGCGGCGGTTGGCAATATTGAGAAATCGCTCCACCGCGCCGCCGGTCATTTCAAAGCCTACAGTTTCCCTGAACAGCTTCATTGTCACCACTCCTCTTAAGAAAAGCTGACAGATGTGATTGTGCCGCAGATGACCATGGTGGTCCTGAACATACGGCAAATGCACAGCCCTCTGCCTTCGATGGTCAAGGTTTTCGAGCAGGTGGAGAGGACAATTCTGTCGTCGCTGCAGCCGCGGACGGTTCTGACCCCTTCAATCAGCATTCCTCTGCCCACCTCGAAGGTCACGCGGCATTCTCCCTTACTGAAATCCGGAGCGGTATTCATCAGCTTTCTGAGAAACCGGTCTGACATATTGTTGTTCATCGCACACACTCCCCATATGTCAATGTATATTCACCCGCCGGAAGAATTATCACGGCATGATTCAGGATCACGGCTCATAAAATGATCCGGAAGGGGGATTATCATGACAGAAATCAGAAAAAGAAGCAGCCTGCTGACTTTTGCCGCCCTGCTGCTTTCATCGGCGGCTTGCGGAGCGGTGCTTGTCTTTTCCGACCGGACGGCGGCGGCGGTTCGGGAGGGAATCGCTCTCTGCGGCATGAGCGTGATACCGTCGCTCTTCCCGATGATGTTTTTTTCACAGTACATGATCAGGAGCGGTGGGGCGGAGCTTGCGGGAGGTCTGCTTGAAAAACCCGTCCGCGCGCTTTTCGGACTGCCAGGCGTGTGCGGCGTCGCGCTCATGACAGCGTTGATCGGGGGATATCCCGCGGGCGCGAAATCCGCCGAGGCCATGGCGGCAAGCGGATTGATCAGCAGGGAAGAGGGGGAGCGGCTGGCCAATATTGCCTTCTGCGCCGGCCCCGGATTTGCGATAGGAATGATAGGCGCGGATCTGTACAAAAATAAATCCGCCGGTCTGCTGATATTGACAGCGCAGGCACTTTCATGTATAATAATCGGAACAGCATATAACGCCATTAACAGAAAGCGTGGTCATTCCGCGTCCGGACGAGGGAAAAATCCCGTCACCGACGCGCGGAACGCCGACGCATTTGTGACCGCCGCGGCGGATACTTCCTCCGCCATGCTGGGAATGTGCGGCTTCATCCTTTTGTTCAAGGTGATGGCCGCGCTGCTCGACGCTTCGGGAATCAACCGCGCGCTGGGAATGCTTTCGGAATATCTCGGCGCGGGGAGCCTTGGATACAATCTGCTGCCCTGTCTTTCGGAGGTAACGGCGGGCAGCCTTCTTTCGGTAAGGTACGGACTTCCCTTCACCGCGTTCGTGGTGGGTTTCGGAGGGCTTTCGGTGCATTTCCAGAATTTCGCCGCCTGCCGGGGGCTGCGGCTGAGCAAACCGCGCTATTTTCTGACCAGAATCATCCAGGGCGCGCTGTGCAGCCTGATTGTGTCGCTCGCGCTCCGTCTGCCGTGGTTTTCCACCCTCGCGCTGCCCGCTTCGGGGGCTGTCATTTCCGGGATACCAGCCGGTTTTTCCCGCGGGAGCAGTCAATTCGGCTGCGCGATGCTCGTGATGTGCCTGATGAGCGTGATATGCCTTCCTAACAGAAAAAGGAGTACGGAATGAAATGAATCTTTCGAAGCTGTACGGAAAAAACATCAATCCCTCATGCACTTATTGCCTTTATTGTGTTGACAACGGCGCGGAAAACGGTACAATAATATGTGAGAAGGGAAAGAATACCGGTGACGCCTCCACCTGCGGCTCCTTCCGCTACGAGCCTACCATGCGGGAGCCGAAGTCCCAGCCGCTTCTCGCCGAATTCAACCCCGAAGATTTTAAGATTTAGGAGAATTGACATGAAACTGATACTGGCATCCGGTTCACCAAGGCGCAGAGAGCTTCTGGAGCTGACAGGTCTGAGATTTGAGGTCGTGAAAAGCGAGTCGGATGAAAGCCTTCCGGTAGGTGTGAATCCCGCGTTGGCGGTGCTGATTCTGAGCGAGAGAAAAGCGCTTGCCGTGGCGGCGTTGGATCAATGCAAGGGCTGCGTGGTGATCGGCGCGGATACGATCGTGAGTCTTGACGGTCAGATTTTCGGCAAACCGAAGGACGCGGAGGACGCGTTTCGTATGCTTTCCGCCCTGTCTGACAGGACGCATACGGTCTACACAGGCGTATCGCTGGTCAACAGCGACCTGACGATCAATCAATTCGTCGAAAGCACGGAAGTGCATTTTTACCCGCTCAGCGACAGGCAGATCAGGGATTACATAGCGACGGGCGAATACAGTGACAAAGCCGGCGGATACGCCATTCAGGGCGGCGGCGCGGTATTCGTCAGCGGCATTATCGGCGATTATTACAATGTGATGGGACTTCCGATAGGCAGACTCATGCAGGAATTTCCCAAGGCGCATTAAAGGAAAGTGATGGAAAAACATGAAGATCAAGGACATTATCAGAGAAAACCAGGCCGTTTTCTCCTGCGAAATATTTCCGCCAAAGAGCTACATGAATGTAGAAAAGACAAAGGCGGTTGCAAAGGCAATCTGCGACCTGAATCCGGATTTTGTGAGCGTGACATACGGCGCGGGCGGCGGAACGTCCCGTCAGACGGTTGAAATCGCGCGTTACATCAACGAAACCGGCAATACCGCGCTGGCGCATCTCACCTGCGCGTCCTCCGACCGCGCCGAGGTGGCCGGAGCGATTGAAAAGCTCAAGGCGTACGGCATTGAAAACATACTCGCCCTGCGCGGCGACATTCCCGATGAATACAGGGACAGACCGCGCGATTTCACCTATGCCAGCGAGCTTGTGACGGAAATCAAGCGGCACGGTGATTTCTGCATCGGCGCGGCCTGCTATCCGGAGGGACACGTGGAATGCGAGAGCATGGAGCGCGATCTGGATCACCTGAAATGGAAGGTGGACTGCGGCGTTGATTTTCTCACAACGCAGATGTTCTTTGACAATACGGCGTTTTACAGTTTCATGTTCCGCGCGTTGAAGAAGGGAATTGACGTTCCTATCATCGCGGGCATCATGCCCATGACCAATTCCGCCCAGATCGTCCGCAGCTGCAAGCTGTCGGGAGCGACGCTTCCCACCCGTTTCCGGCGGATTGCCGATAAATTCGGGGATCATCCCGACGCGATGAAGCAGGCGGGCATCGCCTACGCGACGGAGCAGATTATCGACCTGATTGCCAACGGCGTGAAAGGCATCCATCTTTACACCATGAATAAGCCGGATGTGGCGGAGAAGATCATGTCCAACCTGTCGTGTATCGTGGGAGCGGACAGAATATGCATGAAATAACGCCGGGAAAATGGTACAGCGGCGTCGATCCGGGCGAAGTGCTGCGCTATTCGGGCGTGCCCGACGCGAACGCCTGCGGTGACAAGTGGGTGGAAGAAGCCGTTCTTGCCGTGAATCAGGTGGGGCAGGCCGCGTCTCCGAAGCGCGTCACCCGTGAATGCGCGTTTTCTTCTTCGGACGGACTGTGCCGGCTGGACAGTCTGACATTCCGCAGCGTGTCGCTGGCGGAGCATCTAAAAGGCTGTGACAGGGCGGTGCTTTTCGCGGCGACGCTGGGAAGCGGAGTGGATACGCTGATACGAAGATGCTCCGCCGTCAGCATGAGCCGCGCGGTGATTCTGCAGGGCGCGGCGGCTGCTCTGACGGAGCTGTACTGCGACGTACAATGCGAATCGCTTGAAGGCGCGTATGCGCAAGCGGGATATTACCTTCGTCCGAGGTTCAGTCCGGGCTACGGCGATTTTCCGCTGGAATGCCAGCAGACCGTCATTGAACTGCTGGGCGCGTATAAATACGCCGGTATAGCCGTGAGCAGTGGCGGTCAGATGACCCCCATGAAATCTGTCACCGCGGTCATAGGTCTTTCCCGTGAACGGGGCAGCGCGGAGGGAAGCTGCGCGAGCGGCAAATGCGCGGGATGCCCCAATACCAGCTGCCCCTTCCGCCGCGCGTGAACGGCGGAGATGAAAACATAAAGACAGGTGAAATCACCATGAAGAAAATCACAGAGCTTCTCGGAAAGAAAATTTTGTTCTTTGACGGCGCCATGGGTACCATGCTGCAGGGCAGCGGTCTGAAGGCCGGCGAGCTTCCCGAACTGCTGAATATCACATCGCCCGGTCTTATCACCTCCGTGCATAAAAAATACTATGACGCGGGCTGCCATATCGCCACCGTCAATACCTTTGGCGCGAATGCCTGCAAGCTGCGCGGCAGCGGATATTCTGTGGAGCAGGTTATTTCGGCGGCTGTGGAATGCGCGAATGCCGCGCGCGAGCAGTCGGAGGGCTGTCAGGAGAAATTCATCGCCATGGATATGGGACCGGTCGGCAGGCTGATCGAGCCGATGGGCGACCTCAGTTTCGATGAGGCGTACGGGCTGTTTTCCGAGATGGCTGTCTGCGGGGAAAAAGCCGGCGCGAATCTCATTCTGATTGAAACCATGGGAGCGACCTATGAAGTCAAAGCGGCGGTTCTCGCTGCGAAAGAAAACACATCGCTGCCTGTGTTTGTCACCTGCGCGTTTGACGCGTCAGGCAAGACCTTCACGGGCGCGGACTGCGAAGCGGTCGCCGCGCTTCTGGAAGGGCTGCGGGTGGACGCGTACGGTCTGAACTGCGGACTGGGCCCGGACGAGCTGTATCCTGTCATCCGACAGTTTTCCGAAATATCCTCGCTGCCTCTGATTTTCAATCCCAACGCAGGCCTGCCGCGGCAGAAGGACGGCGCGACATGGTTTGATGTTTCGCCGGAAGCATTCGCGTCTTCCATGCGGAAGGCGGCGGATCTCGGACTGAGCGTGATGGGCGGATGCTGCGGAACCACGCCGGCGCATATCGGCGCGATGATCAATCTGTGCCGCGATGTTCCCGCGCGGCAGGTTTCCGACAAGGGCATTACAATGGTGTCATCCTACACCCACGCCGTCCGGATCGGCAAGGAACCCGTCATTGTCGGCGAGAGAATCAATCCCACCGGCAAAAAACGCTTCAAGGAAGCCCTTCGAAACGACGATATTTCCTATATTCTGGGGGAAGGCATATCACAGCAGGACGCGGGCGCGCATATTCTCGACGTGAATGTCGGCATTCCCGGCATTGACGAGCCGTCAATGCTGGTCAAGGCGGTCACGCGGCTTCAGGCGGTGATTGACCTTCCGCTTCAGATCGACACCTCCAGTGTGGAGGCAATGGAAAAAGCCATGCGCCGCTATAACGGCAAGCCGCTCATCAATTCTGTCAGCGGCAAGGAGGAATCCATGCGCGCGGTGTTCCCGCTGGTGCAAAAATACGGTGGCACGGTGGTGGGACTCGCGCTGGATGAAGAAGGAATTCCGCCCACAGCGGAAGGGCGCGTGGCGATTGCAAGCAGGATCATTGCAACAGCCGCTGAATATGGTATTTCCCGCAAGGATATCGTAATCGACGGATTGACGCTCACCGTAAGCGCAGAGCCGGAATCCGCCAATGTGACGCTGGAAACACTCCGGCGGGTAAAAAGCGGGCTTCAGGTCTGCACGACGCTGGGCGTGTCGAATATTTCATTCGGACTGCCCCGGCGCGAGGTTGTGAATGCCGCCTTTTACACCTGCGCTCTCTGCGCGGGACTGGACTGCGCCATCATCAATCCCAAGTCCGAAGCGATGATGAATTCCTATTATTCCTACAGAGCGCTCTGCGGTTTCGATCCCGCCTGCGCTGATTATATCGCCAGGTACAGTGCGTCGGCGGACGCCGCGCCGGCCCCCGCTACGATGTCAATGACCCTGAAATCCGCCATTATTGCCGGAATGAGTGAAGCGGCGGCGTCCGCGGTCCGGGGGAGGCTGACGGCTGACAAGCCCGACGATCCCATGGAAATCATCCGGAACGAGCTGATTCCCGCTCTCAATGAGGTGGGGGACGGATTTGAAAAGGGGACAGTGTTCCTTCCACAGCTTCTCATGAGTGCCGAAGCGGCGAAAGCGTCGTTTGAGGTGCTGAAGGAGGTGCTCGCCGGCTCCGGTTCCGATGAAAAGATCGGGCGGGTCATTCTCGCCACGGTCAAGGACGATATTCACGATATCGGCAAGAATATCGTGAAGGTGCTGCTGGAGAATTACCGCTTTGAGGTCATCGACCTCGGAAGGGACGTTCCTGCCGAAACCATTCTGGACAACGTGCTGAAATACAATGTTAAGGCGGTCGGCCTCAGCGCGCTCATGACCACGACCGTGGTTCGCATGGAGGAAACCATCCGGCTGCTGCGCGACCATGTTCCCGATGTGAAGATATTCGTCGGCGGCGCGGTGCTGACGGAGGACTACGCTATGCAGATCGGGGCGGACGCGTATTGCCGTGACGCGATGGCTTCGGTGAGATATTGTCAGGAATTATTCGATAACCGATGATGTTTTTTCAGACTATAAACAATTATCACTCTTTGTTCACGCAATCATAACATTCTGGCTCTATAATAGTAAATTGATGAATGGTAAAGTGAGGTGTGAGAAATGTGAATACGCTGAAACCGATCATTGGCGCGACAATGCTTGTTATCTGTATCGCAATTCTCGCGATCATAGGCTGTTTTCATTTTTTCGGACTGAAGAAGCCTGCTTTCCTGCGGGATAATATCGTGGAGCTTACCATTCTTACGTTTGTATCGCTTCTTATGGGCTTATTGCTCATTATCCTTTAATCTGTCATTTCAGAACAGCGTTCACGCCCGATGTGAACGCTGTTTTTGGTGAGAAAAGAAAAAATATTTATGATTTGTGGTTGAATTGCCAATGAAAGTATGATATAATAACGTGGTATAAATTTCTTCATCCTTCCCATACTATAAAGAGCGGAATCCGCATTATATTATATTCAGAAGGGTGATGCTGGCTGATATGAAGGAGCTTTTTGAAGACGGCACTGAAAAACGCACGGACGAAGAAAAAGAATGCGCTTCTAAAGAGCAAAATCAGATCGAGCAGACGGGATCCATTACCTCGGCCAAAGGAAAACACGTGATTCACTGTCTATCCGTCATAGGGCAGATCGAAGGGCATCAGGAGCTTCCCGCTCCCGCCAAGACCACCAAGTACGAACACATCATGCCGCAGCTCGTCGCCGTCGAGGAAGCAACCGACATCGAGGGACTGATTATCCTACTCAATACGGTGGGAGGAGATGTCGAAGCGGGGCTTGCTCTCGCGGAACTGATCGCCGGCATGAAAACCCCCACTGTTTCGCTTGTCCTGGGCGGCGGGCATTCCATCGGCGTTCCGCTGGCGGTGTCGGCCAGGCGGTCGTTTATCGTGCCTTCCGCCACCATGACCATTCACCCCGTACGAATGAGCGGGCTGGTTCTGGGCGTGCCGCAGACCATGACCTATTTTGAAAAAATGCAGGAGCGCATCAGCCGCTTTGTGGAATCCAATTCCCGCATGACCGCCGCGCGTTTCAATGAGCTTTCACGACAGACGGGCGAGCTTGTGATGGACATCGGCACGGTGCTTGACGGCGACAGGGCGGTCAGGGAAGGGCTGATAGATGAGCTGGGTTCGCTCAGCGACGCCATTTCCTGCCTTTACGCGCTGATTGAGCAGGGAAAGAACGGGTCTTAATCCTGATATGACCGGAGGAGTCATAAACCTCCGGCTTACATACAGTCATCAATAAACCATTCTGAGAGAAAGAGGTACATAATTATGAGTATCTGGGAAGCCATCATTCAGGGAATCATTCAGGGACTGACCGAATTCCTTCCTGTGTCGAGCAGCGGTCATCTGTCGCTGGCCCAGCACATTCTGCCTTCCACTGCGAGCGGGAATGCCGACGTGGGCAATCAGGCGCTGTCGCTCTTCCTGCACTTCGGCACGCTGCTGGCGGTTTTCATCGTGTATTGGAAGGTCATCTGGAAGATGATTCTGGAATTCTTCGGAATGTGCAGGGAAATCTTCACCGGTAAATTCGAGTGGAAACTCGACAAGATGAACAAGGAACGCAGAATGGTCGTGTTCGTTGTGGTCGCGTCCGCTTTTGCGATTCTGCTTTTCCTGCCTGTGTTCGGCTGGCTGGGGCTGGAATTAGCCGACGGTGAGCCTGTCAGGAAGCTCTCCGATCTGTCTGAGTATTTCTCCAACGATTCCGACATTATGGCGGAGGGTATTTTCTTCACCTTCACAGGCATTCTGATTCTGTTTGCGACGGTGTTCGAAGTGCGCATCGGCAATGTTCCCAAGCAGAAGGAAGGCCTGCTCACCATGAGAAACGCCTGTGCCATGGGTCTTGGTCAGTGTATCGCCGCCATGCCCGGCATCAGCCGTTCCGGCACCACCACCACCATGGGTATGCTGACCGGAGCCGAAAAGAACACCGCGCTGGAATTTTCCTTCATCATGGGCATTCCGGCGGTTCTGGCGGCTAACCTTCTGGAAATCAAGGACACCGAATGGTCTGCCGTGAGCGGCTCCACGATTGCGGCTATTCTTGTCGGCGTGGTTGTATCGGCGGTTGTCGGCGTTCTTGCCATCAAATTCCTGAAGTGGATTGTTTCCAATGATAAATTCCACTATTTCGGCTACTACTGCCTTATTCTGGGCGTGATAGTCATCGTAATGGCAACAATAGAAAGCATTGCCGGCGTGAGATTCTCCTTCGGCAGCTGAGATGACAGGATCAAAAGCAATCGGGATAACCGGCCAGCGGATTCCTGATTGCTTTTGTGGGCTTTAT
>CADCON010000132.1 GCA_902803035.1 uncultured Ruminococcus sp. | reverse complement strand
TGTAATCGTTAAAAGCGGTTCGAGGGTTCGAATCCCTCCTTCTCCGCCAAAGTGAAAATCCTGTCGTCGCAAGACGATGGGATTTTTGTTTTGTAAGATTCATTTTTTATTATTCATTCTTCAGTCACAGCGACAGATTTACCCATTTTATAGGAGGCTGCTTATGAATGAGAAAACCAAATACTACGCCGCCTACGATGAAAGATATAAAACGGCTCATCAGAAGGGCGTCAATTGGGCAAGCAATGTAAGCACTCCGATCGTCATGGATGTCATCCGTCGATACCATATTCAGAACGATCACGACCTGCTTGAATTAGGCTGCGGAGAGGGAAGAGATGCCAGAGCCGTTCTGGAAAATGGCTTTCGTCTGACGGCCACTGATATATCGGAAGAAGCCATTTCCTATTGCAAGAAAACAAAGCCCCGGTATGTTCGGAATTTCAGAGTGCTTGACTGCCTTTCAGGCAAGATGGACAGCTCTTTTGATTTTTATCTACGCGGTAGCGGTTGTACATATGCTGGTGCTTGACGGGGACAGGAATGGTTTTTACCGTTTCATTCATGATCATCTTAAACCGGAAGGGATTGCTTTGATCTGCACAATGGGCGACGGGGAAACCGAAATAAAAAGCGATATCTCAAAAGCCTTTGAGCTACAGGAAAGGGATCATGCGTCGGGAAAGATGCTGGTAGCAGCGACTTCATGCAGGATGGTGTCGTTCGGAACCTTTGCGCATGAACTTGCGGATCATAACCTGACTGTGATAGAAAAAGGAATCACCAGCGCGCTTCCGGAATTTGACAGTCTGATGTACGCTGTTGTTAAAAAAACGTGTCAAAGCCCCGCTTGACGCGCTATTCAGAGATGTCTCACGAAAAAACACTTCTGTCGTGCGAACGATAGGAGTGTTTTTTTCTATTCCCTCCTCGTTTTATCCGGTAAAAAAAAAATCGCCGCAGGTCACATTCCTTGCAGCCTGCAGCGAACAATTACATACTTCGAAGTCATAGCGGACGGCGCGAACAGCGTCAGATGTTCTTCTCCCGACTCGATGCTTTTCAACGCGTCGGCATGATTCACCATGCTTACTTCATACTGGAATTCTCTTCCATAAAGATCGATAAATCTTATCTCTGTGCCGATATCTATCTCATCGATAAACGAAAACTGCTCCTTGCCATTGCTGCCGCCGATGATCGCATTCCGGTCATACACGCTCCCGCTGTACAGAGCCGGGAAACGCTCTTTGTCGGCGTATTGCCAATCGGAAGCGACCGGCAGTCGTATGCCGTAAGCGTCAATTTCAAGCAGCCCCACAAAATCCTCTCCGCGAATCTCGGAGCTGGGCATATTCTCGCCGTAATGGGACTCCGGCACAGCTTTCCTTCTGGCCGGAATAATGGCGTCCATTGCGCTGACGACGTCTGCGGCTGTCTGCTTGTCGGTAAAATCAGCCTGAGCGACCGCTAATACGACTGCCCCCGCGATGAGCAGGACGCCGAAAGCGATCGTCAGGCCGATGATCAGTTTTCGCACATTAAAAACGTGCTTTTTATCCATTGACTCTTCTTCTCGAAATCAGACCGACTGCAACCAGGGCCATTCCGGAAACGGAAAGCAGGATGACTGCCAGCCACGGGAAGCTTTCGCCTGTTCTGGGGGGAACCGGGTCGGGGGCGATGAAATGATATTCAAGAATCCAGCCGTTCTCCACCTGCTTGACCGTAAGGGTGTACTTCGGCACTTCGCTGCCGTTGACATTCCATTCGGTACCGTCGTCTTTGGTCACCCAGGAATAATGCCAACTGCCGTCAGCGGTAATGGCAACCGTTTCGCTAAGCTCGCCATTCTTGAAGATCGAAGCGTCTACACTGGAAGGACGATTGCTCTCATAGCCCTTGTCGTCCCACACGACATTGATGAAATACTCAACGTCCTTGTAGGTAGGCGTATAGGATTCAGACTTGGGAGCCGACTTGATTTCCGTCTGCCAGTCGAATTCACCATATTCGTTCTGGCTATATTCAGGGAGATGCAGCAGAACGCGGGAGAATGTCCGGATGCCGTTTTCCTCGACAATCGTCAGCTCCGGAATGAAGTAAATACCAACGGGAAGATCGCTGAAGACAACCTTATCCGAGGAAACCTTCTGGGTGGCATAAGCCGCGGGTGAATTCGCCTGAACATACGAATCCAACGTATCACCGATGTTGTCCCACTCGTCGGTTGATTCCACCTTTTCAGGATCAAAACCGCAATCCGCAAAAGCCTCGGTAAGTGTCAGATCATACCGATCAGACCACTCGGCAACGCGGTAAAGGGAAATTTCAGTGCCATTGAGATCGGCGTCGGCACTCTTATAGGCGACAGTCAGTTGATTGGTTTTGTTCAGATCAAAAAGATCCGTAGAGTCGGCGGTCGAGGCTGCAAAGACCTTGACAGGCATTGTAAAGAGCATTGCCAATGCTATCAGCGAGACCGTGACTAATGAAAAATACTTTTTCATTCCAGTTCGTCCTCCTCGAAATCGATGTAATTTTGTACCTTGAATTTCTTTTTAACCGGCTTCATTACCACTACCACAATCAGCGCGAAAATTACAGGCAGCGCGACAATCGGGGTGACTATCATCCGATCAACCAGAAAGGCATCCGATGTTATATATAGCTCCCTGTGTCTTATGGTTTCAATCCTCGTTCCCTGAACCAGAAGTCTGTGAGTATTGATGGCATAAGGCGTACAGGTAACCAGCGTACAGTAATCTTCACCCTTGACAATCTGCACATCGCTGACATCATCCGGCAGCACTATCTTGATCTGAACCACCTCATAGGTAAGTTCCTGACCCATGATATTGATAGCGAATATGTCGCCGATCTGCATCTTATCGAGATTGGTGAACAGCTTTGCGTGCGGTAATCCACGATGCGCCATGATGACAGAATGCGTACTTGCTCCGCCAACGGGAAGGCTGGTGCCTTCAAAGTGACCGCACGCGGTATTGAGCACCTGATCGCTCGCGCCGTGATAGATGGGAATCTCCAATTGCAGCTTGTCGATTGAAACATAGCCCATCAGACCATTGCCCCCGATATTGGCGGCTGCTTCATACTGCTTGTGCAGCTTTCTGTAATCACGCAGTGGATACGGCAGCTTGCTCAGCTTCTTATTATACTTCTGTGCCTTTTCAAATTCAACCGAATAGTCTTCTTCGGTCATCTGGCTGAGCGTTCTGTCATAATCAAGAATTGCCTTTGACTGCATTCGTGAATTCCAGTACTGACTAAGCGCCGGGTATAACAGCACGGAGAGACCAATGAAAAACACGATAAGCAAGATCAATGTAAAGAGTTTATTTGTCGCTTTCTTCATGTGCATCTCCCTGATGTTATGCATCAGAGAAACCCGAAGGAGCGAGGGGGAAAGCGGGAACAATCTTTCCCTCTCGCCCAGGGGTTTATACTCTGATTAATCAGATATTATTCAATGAATTTGCCAGCTCAGATTTCTTCCTTCGCAATTCTCTTGTTGGTGACCATGAATACGCCGGCACCAAGGATAGCGAGAACGCCGATGATGTAGAAGATCTGGGTGCCGAGCGCGCCTGTCTCAGGCAGGACAACGCCGGGCTTGTTTTCAACTGTAGCGGACTGCTTGAGGTTGGCGTCTGTAAGAGCGCCGTCTTCGTCAGCAGCCTTGACAGTGATGGTCTTTTCTTCCATCTTGCTGTATCCATCCGGAACAGTGACTTCAAACAGGGTGTATGTGCCGTCCGCAAGACCAACGAAAGCTTCAACAGCACCGTCGCTGCCGGAGAACTTCTCGGTTGCGTCGCTTACTTCATCAACCCAGGAAACAACGCCGTCTTCAAACTTGTAGTACTTATCTTCGCTGTTCTTGATAGCAAAACCGGCTTCCGCAAGGTCTTCGCCGCTGTTGTCAGTCTTCTTGATGGAGATCTGGGCGGTGTAAACGGTTGTGGTGATTTCATCGGTCTTGTTGTTCTCGCTGTGGCCATAGGTCATATAAGCGGTGGAGGGGTTGCCAGGCTCGCCGACAACAGCGGAATCCTTCACTGTGCCGTCAAAGGTAATGGTGAAATCAACATCCTCCGTTACCTTATCAAGAGCAGCCTTCTTGAAGGCAACCTTGACTTCCTGGCCGGAAACAGTAACGTCTGCAAGCTCGCCGGAAGCTCTTGTACCGCCAGCAACAGCGACGTCAGTGTCAGCAGGAGCCTTGATGCCGTCGGGGAGAGTGTCAACTACAACGTAGTTCTCAGCGCCGGGCTTTGCGTGAACGGTGATCTTGTAGGTAACAGTCGCACCCATCTCAGCGATGGCGTTTGCGCCGTCACCGTCAACAGAACCCTTGTTGGCAGCGGTAATAACCTTCTCGATGGTGGGAAGCTCGTTCTTGTCAACAACTGCGCCATTGGGATTATCGCTGGTAACAGAGATAAACGCGCCAAGGGTGGAATCTACAAAGTAGTAGCCCCAGTCAAGACCTTCGAACTTAACTTCCTCATTGTCGGCGGAAGCGGTCTTTGCTTCGCCGACCTGGGTGCCGAATTCCTTCGCCCATGCGATCGCTTCAGCATCCTTTGCCCAATCTGTGTCTACGCCTTCCTTGGCAACAACGAAGCCGTCTTTAACTTCAAACCATGCGTTGCCATCCAGGGACTTGCCCTCGGGAACGGTGTAAGCAATAGCTCTCTGCTCACCTTCCTCGGTGAAGGTGATCTTAGCGTCAAACAGCTTATACAGGGTATAAGTCTGATCCTTCTTACCGGTAACGGTGATGGTGCCGGATTCAGGCGCTGCAGCAAACGCTGTGACAGCAGTAAGCGCGAATGCCATCAGAGCTACGAGCAGAACAGAGAGTACTTTCTGTGCCTTCTTCATTTTTACATTTCTCCTTTTACCATTTTTGTGAATTGATGAATCAAGTATTACCGCTCAGGTTTTCTCAATACAGTTCCCTTAAAAAACATTGATGAGAGCCAGTCTGCGCTTAATGCTCAATCCTATCATAATCGGGCTGGACATGAGTGTCAGACCGATTACCAACCAGATTTTAAGGCCAGAACCGCCTGTCGCGGGGAGCTGAACGCCGAGATAAGCGTGAATGTAGAATTCCGGCTTAGAAGCGTCGCTTCCGTTGTGATCAGGAATCGTGTCGGCATTGCCGTGGACATCGCAGGAAGAATCCCACTTGAACTTGGTGACGTCAGTCAGCTTCAGGCCGGCCGCGGTTTCAACGGTCACGTCAATCGCTGTATCATTGATGATCGCGTATTCCTCGCTGCCGATGACTTCCGCCTTATCCTTATTGACAAAGGTGTACTTCAGCTCGGGAGCGGAGCCTTCCGCCTCGGGAACACCGCCCTCGCCGGGAGTCCAGCCGCTGCTGTCCGGAACCCACTTGGGTTCGCCTACGAGATGTGTCTCGCAGAGAGCCTTGGTGTAGCTCTCGCCGCTGAGAACACGGCTGTCCTTCCACTTGAGTTCAGGAACAAGAACATTGATCTTCGCGCTGACGTTGTAACCTTTCCACTCGCCTGCCGGACTCTTCTTTCTCATACGAATCTTGACAGTGTGGGCGTCAGTCTCGGTAGACTGAACAACGGCATTGGATGCTGAGCCGGTAAAGTCAGGAAGTTCAATCTCGTATTCGGTATTGCCGATTACATAATAGTTTCCGCTCTTATGACCGTTGGTTTTGATGAAATCTACATAGTCGGTGAGCTTATCCCAGAGCTTTTTGGTCAGTCCTTCATTGCTGAAGTAAAGATCATCCATGCTGACCTCCGTGCCATAGTAAACGGTCTTCTCGGCTGCGTAAGCCTCGCCTTTGAAGGCAACATCAGTAGTGGGAACCTCAAATGTGCCGATCTGCTCGCCATTGAGGTAAACGCCGGAATTGTCCTTGTTGGTAGGAACGTCATAGCCGCCGATGAAATCATCTTTCGGCTTGACAGGAACTTCAATGACAATCTTCTTGCCAGGATGCGCGGTATAGGTATCGCCTTTCTTGATGGCGCCGCACCAGTTGGCGGAATAATCGAAGCCTTTGACTGACATCTTTCCATCGTTAAAGGCGACTTCTGCGGCGAGCGGTTTCTTGGTCCCTTCATCAAACACAGGCTCGGTTCCGTTCACCGCATTGCTGTCAACCGTGTAAACCTTGACATCGTTTTTGTCAGCGTGCTCGGGGAACTCAAAGTAATCCGAAACGGCGTCGATAACCGTTGTGTTTTCCTTCAGTTCGGTGTTCTGGGAGCCGCCGGACTCAACCGCTGTCGCGATGGCTTCAAACGCCTCCATCAAAGCATTAGCGTTGGAAGCCGACATATAGTAACGTGTGTCAACCTGCTCACCTTTCGAATTGTAGTTGCTGCTCAGATGATGCATGAAGTAGTTAGCATAAGGAGCGGCCTGCTCTTCGTCAAAAGTACTGGTGCTGTCCTTCCACATCTCGCCCTGAGAGGTGGCGTCTGCACCGGCAAAAATACCGATAGAGTAGACGGTCGCCTTGTAGGAAGACTTAATCGTATTGGAGGTGGTGAGAGACTGCTCGGCGTTGATGCCGGAGTCGCGGTCGTCATCATAATTGACCCAGGCGCCGCGGTAGTTGGAGCTTCCGGGGACACCGTCGGTAAAGACAACCACAAGACGATTTCTGGTGGGATCGGGATTGTTCTTAAAAATCTTTTCCGCCATATCAAGACCAAGATTGACGTAGGTAGCGCCGCCGTTGGTGATTCTGCGGGAAGCGGTCTTGATGTTGGTTCTCTGTTTTGAGTTAGTCATGCTGTAGAAAGCATTCTTGTAATCAGCAGCATCCAGACTGCCATAATTCTTGAGTTTGTTGGTCGTATTGAGGAAGAGACCGGTGTTCTTATAGTAATCGTCCTTGCTGGCAAATCCGACAAGCGCGATTCTGTGGTCCACATCGTCGCCGTTGCCGATCTCTCCGTCTTCGCCCTTCGCGCTGTCGATAACCTGATCGATGAATGCGTTGACAGCATCAATCATAACGCCAGTCTTGCTCTTTTTGCCGAAAGGCCAGCTCATGGAACCGGACTGGTCAAGAACCAGAACGATATCGGTCGGTGCTACGGAAGTATGAAACTCAATAGAACCGGAACCTTTTGCGTAGGCTTCGAGTGTGATAGTGTAATAACCATCGGCGTTAGACTCACTGGAAACAGTCTTCTTGAGCTGCATCGGGCTTTCCGACTCGGACTTGGTCATCTTGGGGTTCAGAAGACCTGCTCTGCGGATGACCGTGCGGGTCTCGTACTCGGGCAGCTCTTCGGTTTCTTCCTCTTCTGCCTGTGCATCCTCGTCAGCAACGTCTTGGGTCTGCTCATCCTCGTCGGACTTCTGCTCTTCGTCGGTCTTGGCAACCTCATCCGCCTTCTGATCGTCGTCAGACTTGGGCTCTTCTTCGGTTGTCGTGTCTTCTTTTACTTCGTCGGCAACGGTTTCGCCTTCGTCAACGGATGCGACCTCAGTCTTTTCCTCAACGGATTCGACGGGCAGATCGGAAGGCTCCACCGACTCGGCCGGTGCCTTTGCTTCCGTTTCTTCTACCTTCTTTTCCTCTTTGGGGAAACACGACTTGGTGTGCTTGTGCTCTTCCTTGCCGCAAATCAGCACTGATTCCATCACATAGCAATCATCAGTATGCTCGTGATCCTCGGTGCAGACCAGAACGGGCGTCCTGGAATAGCATTCGGCTGTGTGAGTGTGCTCCTCTTTGCCACAGATCGCGTCCGGGCTGGCTTCCAGCGTTATTGCCGGCAAAATAAGTGCGTAAGTTGTGCAAAAAATGGTAAGGCAGGCAAGGATGCTGACCACCTTCTGCCAATTCTTATGGCTGCGGTGCTCTTCGCCTATCTTATCAATGATTGCCTGTAACTCTTTTAACATTTATTTTGCCTCCCTTCCTTAAAATATTTTTTTATCTATATTTACTTCGTGATACCGATGTGCTTGATGGGCCATACCGTGAAAAGGATCTTTCCGACAATCTCGTCGTGGGAAATGCACCCGATCGACGAGGATCTCGAATCAATGGATGTTTCGCGGTGGTCGCCTATCATAAAGTAACTGCCCTCCGGCACACGAAAGGGAAATTCAATATCGCATTCTCCGAGGGATTTTTCCTTGATATACGGCTCGTCAAGCAATTTGCCGTTTACATAGACATTGCCTTCCTCGTCTATATCAATGCGATCCATCGGCTTGCCGATGACTCTTTTGACCAGAATCCTGTTGGAATGATAGAAACTGCATATGTCGCCGTAATCGTAGGCGGCGGCTTTGACCGTCACCACAATGTCGCCCTCACGGAGCGTCGGCGTCATGGAATTGCCGTAAATCTGAAGCACGGGAAGCAGCAGCGTCGCTACCAGCGCGGCTCCCGCCGCGGTGACGATCAGCGCGTAAATGGTGCTTCTGAGCAGCTTGCGGTATCTGGATGAAAATCTCTCGCGTCGCAGCTCGTTTTCAATGGCTTCCGTCGTAATCTCGTCATTCTCCACCGATTCGGCAATTGATTCCGCGCGGGATTTGCCGCTGCTCTCCTCGCCTTCCGCGGAATCCTCCGCCTTTGGCTTCCTCTGCGGCAGCTTTGAGATGAGAAATTGAACCGGCCGCGACTCTTTTGCCGCTTTCAACCGGCCCTTGACGGCTTTTGCCAGTCTGCTTTCCTTGAATGCCGACCAGCCTTTCTTGCAGGCGTTTCCTGTCCATGTCGCGCAACCGACGACGAATCCACAGACAGCAGACCAGATTTCAGTGATCTTACTTCGCAGTAGTTGCAGAAAGTCTTTCTTTTCTTCTTTCACGCAATGCCTCCATCTGCTCGTCCCATTCGTGAAGTCTTCTGACGCGCTTGCCGACCTCAACGGAGTAGAGTTCCAGCATCTGACGCACCGCCTTTTTGGCTTTGATCAGGCTGTGCTTCATCTGCCTGTCAGCTCGCGATTTCTTCTCGGCGCATTCTCTCTCGGTCTGCTCGTGCAGAAGCCGGATATTATCGAGATATTGATCCGCCGCTTTCTGCGCCTGATCAAAAACGCCGTTGAGCGAAAGTGACGCTTCCGCAATCGAACCTGCCTGAGAAATCCTCAATTCCTTCTCATCCAGTTTCTTTTGCATTTCCTCGAGCTGCTTCTGAAGGCGGTCGATTTTTTTGCTTTGCGCCAGAAGCACTTCCAGAAGCTCCTGCCTGTTCAGCCTTCGTAAATCCTTTTCTGTCAACAGGCACCCTTCCTTTTCAGCTCATGATAGACCGTGCCATTGATGCACTGTCCTCTTAGTACAGTAATGATTATAGCAAATATATTTTCATAAGTCAATCTTAACTTAGTGGAAATTATAACATTTCATCAGTTTGTTTGTTAATATTCTATAATCAAAATCCGCATTTGTCTACTTTTAACAAGTTTGTAATATACAAACTGTAATATCAGATTACTTTTTTGATTACACTGTGCTTTTATTGTGATGGTCTTATGAGAAACCGAAAGAACCGACATTCTTTTGGCAGGGAGGGAACATCGGTTCTTTGCGATTTCATTGTTGGTTATCAGAGGGTTGAAGGATCCACGACCCAGGCGTCCACAACGGCTTTGTTTCCGTTCTTTGTGCCGACCGCCTGAATGGTCTGAACCAGAATATCAACGTGAAGGGCATATCCTTCCGGCGCCGCTTCCGTTGCGGTGACCGCGCCGGTAAGAATCGCCTGTGTTGATCCTCCGCTCGGAACCGTTTCATTATAATAGTAGTAATTGCCGTACTGCTTCCAATACGAGGTATTGATCGGAATGGTGCAAGCTGGAACGCTTCCGTACACATCTCCCGAGGCGTTCTGCCATGTGACGACGACCGCCGCGCGCACGTAGACGGAATATCCGGTGTCGTCCGCGCCATTGGAATTATCGCCGACGGATACGGTATAATCGGCATTCACCACCGGATTCACCGCCGGAGATACATCAAAGCTGTTGACGGCAGGAGCGGATATCATCTTGAGATACGCGTAAATCGGTCCGACCGAAAGAACGGCGGTCAGTGAAATCATCGCTATGACGGCGAGGAGGATTTGTTTTTTGTGCTGTGAAAACCTAAAATTTTTAGATTGTTTCTTTCTACTTAAAAATTTCATTGTAACAATCCCTCCCTCGCCTTAGCTTCCTGAATCGGTCAGGGTCATGATTGCGGAAGAACCACCGAGCCAGTTAAATCCGGCAGACTCGCTGTACGCTTCGCAATTAAATGTCTGACCGACAGCATTCGCTTCAAATGAATAATCTCCGGACATCGTATATCTGTTCCAGAATTCCCAGCCGGTCGATGACACGGTGTAGCTGCCAAAGGGCAGATGCGCGATTGTTACGCTTTGCCCCGTCGGAACAACTACGCGGAGACTGAAGCCCTCCTTGGCTACCGTGAAGATTTCATCTCCGTCACCCCTGTTGGTGATGATGAGAGTCACTTCATTCTTGTCCCATACCGGATAGACGGTAGTATCTGCGTTGATAGGCGTTGCACCAGATTCATTGGCAAACTTGAACGGTGTAGGAGTACCATTGTCATCATAATACCACTCCCGGAAGGTGAAGCCCTCCTTCGTCGGAGTGGGAATGCCACCCGCCGGCATGGCGAACGTACTGCCTTCGTCTACATTCTCATCTTCGTACAGCACAGATGGCGAATGATAATCTGCAACGAATTGGACTGTAAAAAGATTAACCCATGTGGCGTAGACCTTCATATTGCTTATAACGTGTGTGCCTTCCGGACCGATAAGAAATTCAGTCGGCGTTCCGTTATTATAATACATCCACTTGTCAAATCTTGCCCTAGGGACGGAAGCATGCCATGGCGAAATACCCGTATCACTCATTACAGTCTCATCGTATAACACATTCTTACTACCCGCGAGATCGCCATCGTAGAAATGTTCGTTATTGTAAAATTCCACTGTAAATCTTTTTTTATTCCACTTGGCAAAAATCTCCAGGTCGTTGTCGGGCATCCTGCGGGGCATTTCATGACCATCCGTGCAGTCAGCGTCCGTGTACCATCCGCCGAAGGTGTAGCCCGTTCTGCTTGGCGTGGCAAGTTCAGATACGTTACTCGCGTTAAGTGACGTGTCGTAATCAACCGTTGCGGTGGCGGGATCGCCCGTTTCTCCATTGTTCTTGTGAATGGTCAGCGTATGGCTGTTCACTGTCCACTTGGCATAGACCGTCAGGTCGTTGTCGGGCATGGTGGTGGGCATTTCATAACCGTCCGTGCAGCCTTCGTCCGTGTACCATCCGCCGAAGGTGTAGCCTGCTTTGCTTGGCGCGGTAAGTTCAGATACGTTACTCGCGTTAAGCGACGTGTCGTAATCAACCTCAACTGTCTTCGTTGGTTCACCGTTCTGTGGTTCTATCGTCAGATTGTAAGCTGTACCACCCCACACTCCGTAAATCTCAATATTACTGCTGACAACCGTGGAATTAAATACAAATGGGGTATTATCCGCTTTATTTTTCCAGCCGCGAAATTTCATCTCTCCATTCGTACAGGTGCTGATGGCATTGTTCGGCAATGCCGGCGTACCAGCAATGGTGTAGACTGTTGTCAGGGGATCGGAGCTGGTATTTGTGAGATAAGCCGTAACAGAGACATTGGTGGGTTGCATCCATCTGGCGTACACATAATAATCATGCGCAGGCATATGAATGGACGACCAGTCATCGGGCATCGGTTCTTCAAAATCCGCGTCTTTGTACCATCCGATAAATGTACAGCCAGTCTTTGTTGGATCAGCAGGTCTTGTCAAAGAGGCCCCATATATATACGACGCATCTGCCATATTCGTATCAACATAATGAAGGTTATAAGTTTGCCTTTTGTAGTAAAAAGTAAACCCAGACCACCAACTCGAGGTAGAGTGAACATATTGAAACCCTTCAATTTCTACCTGAGCAAAACTGCTAGCACTCATAAATAATTCTGTGGGGACCGTTTGATCAGGAAAATCTGGATTACTTTCGTAATCTGTCGAATATGCCGAAACATTGCCGTCTACTTTCTGAAATCTGTATGCAAATTGTTGATACCATGTTCCAGATGAAGTATTCCAAACAATTGATAATTTATTTCCATTTGATGCGTCTATAATATCTCTTGTTAATGTTGCTGGTTTATTTCTATATTCTTGGCTATCACTCTTTACATAATAGAAATAAACATTTCTGTTGTTTCTATTTCTAGGCTGGTTGATTACCCACGTCGCATCCGGCCAGTAATTATATATATTCTGCCCTAACCTGGCCGAAAATGTAAGTGAATGATTACCAAACTCAGGAGAAACTCGAGGCCTTGGCAATCCTACATCAATGGTAATATTGTATACCTTTCTGTCAAAATACACATAAAATGTTGTCGATCCATCCGCTTTGATAACTTTTGCTCCCGTATCACTTCTGGAAAGGTACGAAGAAACATAAGCCCTTATAGTTGTATCAGGGAATAGAAGCTGCTCGCTTGAAAGCGCTACCGCACTTCCTACATTTGCCCCTGTCACTGTAGTCGAACTGTAAAGGGTGTAGTCGTCATCGTTTGCGTCCTGCAACCAGTATTCAATCGTATAATTGGCCGTAGTTACCGTTGTTTCCATCCATGTGGCTTTAAACGTCACAGGATGCTCGGGAACAGTCAGATTACCGTTGTTTGCCTGTGTTGCAAGGGAGGATTTTTTCGCATCGTCAAGATCATCAGGAGATGTGACGATCCATCCAGTGAAAACGGAGCCAACCTTTCCCGGCGTTCCGACACGCAGCGAACTACCCACTTCTGCGTCAGTCACGCTGTTTACGCCGCTGCCACCATCGCAGTCAAAGGTAATTGCAACTGTCGGCACGCCCCTGAGCAACGGAGCAAGCAGCATTCCTCTGACCGGGATTTCTTCCTCGTCCTGCGCGTCGTCGGGAACAATCAGGCTTCCTTCGGGCGGATCGCTTTCCTCGTCCGCGGGCTGGGTCGGAGCCGTGGTCGGCGAAGTGGTTTCCTCCGTGGAAGCTGTTGTTGTCACGGTCGGCGCGGTGGTTTCCTCTGCCGGAACAGTGGCGGAAACCTCGGATTCTGTTGTCGGCGCGGTTGGTCCGGTCGGCTCTTCATCGCCCGTCGGTCCGGTTTCCCCCGGCTGGGTCGGTTCGAGAAGATCGATCGTGGCAATCGTTGTGCCTTCCGCGGGATCGGTTCCCTCATTCGCCGTCACGGGCAGCACGACTGTCAGCACGTCGGAAACAAGCAGGTTTCCCTCCTCCGTGGTAGCCAGACAACGGAAATAGCTCTTGCCGTTGCCGTAATCGTATTTTGCCGCGCGTTCCACTGACATACCGATTTTTTTGCCGGCCAGCACGTCAACATATTTTTCCTTTTCGGTTGAATAGGCCTGCCATTGGTAGGTCACGTTCCCCGCGTCGGCGATATCTTCGGCGACAATCACCGGGGGGAGTTCCATATTTTCTTTCAGCGTGACCTGCGTTGTTGCAAAATATTCCTTCAATAGCCGGAAATCGCCGATTTTGCCCGGTTCGGGATCTTCTCTGTCGGCAGCTATGGCAACAAACGGCACAACCAGCAGCAGCAGCCCCGCCGCCATTATAAAGGAAAGCGTCCTGACCGTCAGCTTCTTTCTCAGCCTGGTTATCTTTTTCAACTCGATCATCTCCCTTTTAATATTGTGGAGTCTGTCGTGCGGATTCTTCTCAGCGTATTCCGCACTTCGCACTCATTTATTTGCTTCAAATTTCATCAGTTCGTCGTCAAGGAGTAGCGAGCTGAGAGCTGAAAATCTGCTCCGCGGTCTTGCTGTCCGCGGCCTGCGCCATGTAGGCGTAAAAAGTCAACGTGGCGTCTTCGTAATCGCTGGTCAAATCAAGATCAGGTGATGCGGTTATACGATTGTCCTTGAGAATGCCCACTGTAAGCGTTCCCTGCTCTGTATCAGCATCTGTAATGGATCTGTTTTGATAAACAAACACCCTGCCGTCATGCTTACCGGAAACGTTTGTCAGCTCCGTCCAGCGGGAATCAATTTGGTAGGAATAGACAATTCCGGTGTTGTCAACCACTTCAATGTACAGGTACGCCGGAATTTCGGTCTTGCCGGTCACATACACCTTCGGATCCTTGGGAATATCCACGCCCGGCATCAGGTGATAGGTATTCGCCGTCGTGAAATCCGATCCCAGCACGTATTCCCCGCTCGCCTGACGCTCCGCGACGTGTTCCTTGACCTCAAGCTTTTCGGCGAGATCGGCGTTGACGGTAATGGTCACCGGAACTGACTGCACCGGCCTTCTCTGCTTGTAATTCGCCTTGGTTCCGGAAGAAGCAATCACGATCATTCCGACCATGACAGCCGTCACGGAAAGAGCAAGTGCCGCCAGCGGCAGAAAGCCCTTCGGATGCTTTCTTTCGGTTTTATCGTTGTTTTTTCTGAAAAAACGCAAAGCTTCTCCCCTCCTCAATCTATCTGCGTGAATGTGACATATGTTTCAAATCCGAAATCATCGGAATAATCGTTTCCGGTTTCGCTCTCCATGTGCGCGTCGGCAAAAGCCGCTTCGTCTTTGACCTTAATCTCAAGGGTACAGCTGACTGTTCCGTCCGGCGTCAGCTCGCCCACGTCGTTCCAACGCATTGTGTCGGTAAAGCTCCCGGAATTCAGGCTTGCGGTGAAATACTGCCCCATGCCGTCCTTAAAGCTGATTTCAACGCTGTATTTCACCCTGACCTCGGATTCGTTTTTGATCTGCACAAGATAAGTCGTCACGTCGCCGGTTTTGTCGCTCTTGATGCTCTGCTGCAAGCCGTCTGTCGTTTCGCCATCCGCGTCCACCCTGAACACGGCGACCTTCGCGCCCGAACCTCCGTCAGAACGCACCGCGTAATTGGCGAACACGCCGGAAATCACATGGAACGAAAGCAGCGTCACCAGCAGCATCGCCGCAAATACCCGAAAAACCGCCACGTGCCTCTCTTTTGCGCTATTGGAATGCATTTTGCTTTTCTGCATTTGAATCTCACCTGCTTCTATTGATTGATTCTCTGAGGAAAATTATTCGCCAAGTGAATGGTCCTTTGCTTCGCTGTCGGCGGCCGCTCCGTCCTGCTTCAGACGGGCGATTTCCGCCCTGATATCCTCCAGCTCGCGCTCGCCGTCCTGCTTCTCCCCGCGGAAGGAAAGCTCCAGCAGCAGCAGCGCCGCGCCCAGCACAATGATCACTCCCAGCGGGCTTTGAAGAAAGCCCACCACAACGCCCGCTTTCGGCACGCTGCCCACAACCTTCCCCGTAATGTCGGAGGGGGAAATCGGTTCGTCGGCGGTGTTATTGGCGTCGCCCTGCGTCACCACGTTTTTTTCATCCTTCGTCACAATGCGGTGAACCACCGGGCTGCCGGTGTGGCTGTAGACCACCACATCGCCGACCTCGTAGGCGTCCGCCCTTCGCACGATGATCAGGTCGTCCACGCTCAGCGCGGGTTCCATGCTGCCCGAAAGCACCACGCCCACGCCCGTGCCGAAGGGCATCGGAAGCGACTGGCCGCCGAATGCCGCCGCATTGATGAAAAACACGCACAAGCCCAGCAGCAGTCCCGAAAACAGAATGATCAGAATGCGCGTGGGAGATTTTTTTATAAAGCGTTTTTTGCTGTTATCCTGCATGATTGGCTATTCCCTTTTTTGATCCTCGTTGTTCTTGTCCTCCTCGGTGATCTGCGCCAGAAGCACCTGCGCCGGAGTAAGCCGCTTTTTCTCCCTCGCCAGCACAGCGATGAACACAAGCAGGGAAACGATCATCAGACCCATCCAGAGCGCGATGTTGAAATCGTCGCCTGTGGGAGGAATTCCGCCGGGTCTGTCGGGATTTTCGTCCTCGACCGCGCGGATCACAAAGCGGATGGTCAGTACCAGATCCTTATCGACCGCCATATTTCCCAGCATGGTGTCAAACGCGTCGGCTTCCTCCAGTCCGTCGCCGGATGCGCTTTCAAACGGCCACCGCCAGTCGAGATGGTAGGGTTCCGTATGTCCGCCGGCAAGCACGCCGCTGTTGCTCAGTCCGTCGAGATCCAGCACGGGGACATAATCGCCTTCGCCCGCGGACATCCAGCCCTTTGGCCCCTTCATGCGGCCCAGAACGGGAAGCGTGAGGTCGGTGCCCCTGACAAACGCCTCAACGCTGAGGGTATAATCCATCGTGAAGCTCTCGGTGTTACGCACGGTGAAATCGTATTCCCAGTCGGTGCCGGGGGCGATCAGCTTGTCGCCATCGCAGGTCTGGACGGTGACTTCGCCTGTTTCGTTATAGGAAATCTTGAAAATTTCGACTTTCTCGACAATGATCACGCCGTCGGCATATTGTGTCGCGGTATCGGCAGACGTCGCCCCACTGCTGACGTCGGTGTTGGTAACCTTATCGGCGCCATTGTTTACGTCAACATAATTGTCCTGTTTCTTTTTGGTCTGATTGCTCAAACGACTCGCCAGAACCGCTGCGGTCAGCAGACCCAACAAAAGGAGTATCAATAATAAGATTGACAGCTTCTTTTTATTGCCCTGTTTACCATTGTTCATTGCGCAAGCCGCCTCCTTTCAAAAAAAAGTTTGGAGTGTGTAATTGCGGAGCGCTTGCGCGCCGGAATATAACGCTCGCGCGTTCGCCTGCTCCACTGGAATGATTGGCTTTTGCTTTTGCAAACATCGGAATGACCGCGTCCGCGCGATCCTCCGCCGCTTGCGAAAACAAAAGATATTCCCGTTCCCTGCCCCTGCTCCTTGTTACAGGAGCAGGGAACTGAATGCCGATTTTAAAAGAAAAATTAGATAATTGAAAACGGTTTGGGGTTATCCCGCGCGCTGCCTGTAAATAGGAAGCCGGCGCGCGGGATTCTAAGAAAAATTGGCTTTGTGACGCTTCGGGCGTCTGTCAGATGAGAAATCCCCGATTAGTCGATCTGGACTGCCGATACGCTCACGGTGTAGTCGATCGAGGTATGAGCACCATCCAGCGCGGGACCGTTGGCGGAAGCGCCGAGGTAGGTGTCCTCTTCCTCATGACCCTCGAATACCCATGACCATGTCAGGGTGACGTCAATGTTGACAGACTGGCCGGGGGCATAATCAGTGCCGTCAGGAGCCGTGTTGATGGCAGCAGCGACTTCGGCAAGCGAATGATAGGTTCCGTTTGTGGTGCCGGTGAGGGTGTAGACGATCGGATAATAGTCCTCGGCAACGTCGAAGGTATTGCCGGAAACGATTTCTCCGTTACTCTCGGTAAAGGTAACCTGGCTTTCATAAGCGTTTCCCTGCTCAAGGTAAACATCTTCGGTTGCTTCCATGGTGAGTGTCACCCTAAAGGCAGTTTCGGCAGTGCCGGTAACCTTGATGTGCAGTCCGTTGCCGCGGCAAGCGGTGCCGGGAGCGACAACAGTCCGAGAAGCCTGAACGGTGGCGGTGTCAGCATCGGTATCGTACTTGTTGTTGAACAGCTCGTCGCCGGTGACAACAACCTTGACGCCCCACTTGGCAACGCGGGCGCTGTCAGAGCCGGAACCTCTGGTGACATACTTTGCGAATGTGCCGGAAATGACACAGGTGGTCAGAATTGCGAGAACGAGCATAACGGAAGCAATTCTAAACATTCTGTTCTTTTTCATTTTGATTTTCTCCTTTCGGGTCTGTGACCCATGTAGTGTTAAAAAATCGGCATTGGAATCTCTTTTCCGAAACGCGCCCGTTTTCATCAACACGCTTCGGAAGCGGTTTATTGCAACCCACGCGCCGCAAAGCGCGGCACGGGGATGAATAACAATTTCTGCCGTCAGCGGCGAAATTACCACTGACGCTGATCACTCATCACTGTTTTCCCTGTTTTGCGCGGAGTTCTTCCAGCTCCTTCATGAGGGCTTCTGTGTCGGTTTGCTGCTGCTTGTCGTACTTGCGGCGGCGGAGCGCGTCATAGCCGATGAGAAGCAGGATCGGCAGGGCAATGCACACGATAAGGCCGGGCGTGCTCTGCATGAACAGAACCACATGACCCATTCCCTTCAGTCTGAAAAGGTAAACGCCCACGACATTCTTGCCGGGAATAACGCCCTCGTCAACGGTATTGTTGCCGTCGCCCTTCGTGCGGAAGGCAATGCCGTCGCTGTCCGAAACCACTTCCACCACGCGGTGGGTGACAATGCTCTGCGACTTGGAAGCAGGGTCAAAGAATGAGATGACGTCGCCCTTCTTCACCTCGGCGGGATCCGTCACGACCCTGTCGAACACCAGATCGCCGCTGTCAATGGTCGGAGTCATCGAATCGGTCATGACGATGAACGGACAATAGCCGCCAAAGCTCGGCACTTCGTCCGCGTTCACATAGCTCTTGATGATCATTGTTGTGTTGGCAATCAGTATCGGAGCGAGAATCAGGCAAAGAATCACACCAATCACCGTCAGCGCGGTGTCCTTCGCGGTCTTTTCGGGCTTTCCTTCCGTCTTCTTCTCTTCCGCAGCCGCCGGAGCTTCTTCGACTGCCGGGGCTTCTTCGACTGCCGGGGCTTCTTCGACTGCCGGGGCTTCTTCGACTGCCGGGGCTTCTTCAGCCGCCGGAGTTCCTTCCGCTGTCGGAACTTCTTCCGCTGTCGGGACTTCTTCGACTGCCGGAACTTCTTCGACTGCCGGGGCTTCTTCAGACGCCGGAACTTCTTCGACTGCCGGGGCTTCTTCAGCCACCGGAACTTCTTCGACTGCAGGAACTTCTTCCGCTATCGGGACTTCTTCGACTGCTGGGGCTTCTTCAGCCGCCGGAGCTTCTTCCGCTGTCGGGACTTCTTCGACTGCCGGGGCTTCTTCAGCCGCCGGAGCTTCGGATGCGACCGCTACTTTCTTTTCTTCCTCCATGGGGCTCCCCTACTTTCTTTATACTTGAGGCGTTTTATTGCTTTTCACAGAGATGATTCTGCGTCAGGAGATAATGTTCCAATAAAATTATAACAAAAAGAAATCGTCATGTCAATTGCAATTGAGTGAAAAGATATACAAAATCAGTACTTGGGTTTGTATAATCTGTTTACAATTCGACACCGCTATTTGTATGCGGTAGGACATATTAACAAATATCTGAAAAAATTCACGATTTCATCATCTGCCAGAATAATAATGGGCAGTTTGGAAATAAATAATCAGAAAAACCGGATATTCCCCCGCTTTCCGCTCTCCGACCAGAATTTCACGCGCTCGATATCGTCAATGTCGCTGTCGAAGGACGGGTCGCCGAAATGCAGATCCCCCAGCTCTTCGGGCGGCGGGCATTCCGAAGGGCTGTCCAGCGGCACGGGTGAAATGAACCGCGCGCCGTTTTTCCTTTTGCGCTTCGATTGACGTTCCAGCACAAGGGCGAATTCCCATTCCTTGCGAACCTCCGCCGATTCCCTCGCGCTCAGCGACCAGAAGAGCAGGAACACGTCCGCGTTTTTGATCGCCGATGCAATCGCGCTGCGCCAGACGTCGCCGGCATTCATGCTCTGGTTGTCCATCCAGAATTTCAGCTTCGGCGCGACCTCCTGAATCGCCAGAAGACGCTGCACCACGCGCGCCTTGTCCTTGTGCGAATAGGAAACAAACGCCCTGCGGCAGTCCTTGCGGGCGAACCGGACGGCGACCTTCTTCTTTGAATTCACCGCCGCCGAAAAATACAGGCGCGTGATCTCGATGCCGTCAAACTGCACCGCGCAGCCGAAGTCGATTTCCTTCCCCGCGTAATCCTCCGGCGGTCTGACCGGGAATTTAAAATCGAGCGCGTCACCACTCCACACCATCTCGCGGGTGTCGTCGGTGATCTCAATGTCGTCCGAAAAGAGCCTTGCCGTCACGCGGCTGCCCTGTCTGACCGAGACGCTCCCCGGCGTGCGGGCCGCCTCGGAGGATTTTTCCTTCGCCAGTTCAATGGTACGCTTCACAATGGAACGCTGGCTGCGGGTGTACATCAGCAGGTCGATAACCGAGGTCTTGCCCGGCTTCACCTCGTCGGGAGAAACCACCGAGAATTCCACCTTGTTGATTTTCTCCGGCTTTACCCTGACCGGCGGTTTCTCCGGCTCGGGCGCGGGCGGGAGGGGCGCGGCAGGCTCCGGCGCGGATTCCTCCCCGGCCATTTCAACGGATTCGCGCCGCGGCGCTCTTCGCGCCCTGCCGGGGCGGCACGCGGGAACGTCGTCTTCCTGCTCCCTGACGGATTCGGGCGCGGATTCCGGAAGGTATGCCGGAGCGGATTCCGGAAGGTATGCCGGGCCATCGCCGCCCAAGGATTCCTCCCTCGCCGGTTCGTCATCGTCGGAAACGCAGCTGCGCGGCTCCGGCGCATTCAGAACGCTCTCGATCTTTCCGGCCAGCCCGTCCACGTCGGCACGGTCATACGACACGTGTCCCTTCAGATAATCGGGAAGATCGCCCCGCGTAACTCTGCACAGGTAACTGAACACGCGCCATCTTCGCTTGCCCGAAAGCTCCACCCCGGCAATAAAATCCTCATAATCCTTCCGCACGTCGTCCGACAGCAGCGCGTCCACGCTTGCCCCCGCTACGACCAGAACCGCCGCCGAACCGATGGCCTCCGTCCGGTCGTCGGGATTGCATTTCCCCAGCAGGAAGGCATGAATGCCCCTCTGCTCCAGCGCTCTGTAAATCCGCTTGGCCAGCATATAATCCCTTGTCGGCGCGCCGTCCGTATTCCATGTCAGACACGCGATGTAAACCTTGTAAAAATCCCGAGCCATAGCATTGATTCTCCTTTTGCTTTTTCATTATATTAAGCAGCCGCATAGTGCCATAGTCACTTCCGGATTTATTGTAGCACAGCCGGAAAGAGATTGCAACTTTGTTTTTTGCAAAACCCACAGAATTCAAAAGGGAAATTCCTTCTGTTTTCTCCGGAAAAATTGATCGCGGGACTTGACAAAAGATAAGTCTTTGTGCTATAATGAAAAAACGTGACGTGAACAAATGTAAATTTATTTTGAATTTGTCAAAACGGCTATTTTCAGCGGAATTCCACCCTTATTATTTGTGCTGAATGACCGTCACGCCGCGCTCTTCACGCTGTCCCGGCGCGTCACGCGCCCTGACATATTTTATTTTATACGTATCGAGGTGAAATTAATGCCAACATTTAACCAGCTTGTAAGAAAAGGACGTCAGGCCGTGGAAAAGAAGGCCAAGGCCCCTGCTCTTCTGAAAGGTCTCAACACCAAGAAGAGAGTCATGACAAACCAGAATTCGCCGCAGAAGCGCGGTGTCTGCACGGCTGTCAAGACCACCACCCCCAAAAAGCCGAACTCCGCTCTGCGTAAGATCGCCAGAGTGCGTCTTTCCAACGGCATCGAAGTCACAGCTTACATTCCCGGCGAAGGACACAACCTCCAGGAGCACAGCGTCGTGCTGATCCGCGGCGGACGTGTCAAGGACCTCCCTGGTGTGCGTTACCACATCATCAGAGGTACGCTCGACACACAGGGCGTCGCCAAGAGAATGCAGGCCCGTTCCAAGTACGGCGCG
>CADCON010000131.1 GCA_902803035.1 uncultured Ruminococcus sp. | reverse complement strand
TCACCTATTCTGGTCGAGATGACAGGATTTGAACCTGCGGCTTCTGCGTCCCGAACGCAGCGCTCTACCAAACTGAGCCACATCTCGGTATCGGATATTGAATGATTCACAATTCAGCCTGATTATTCTATCACATAAAACCGCCGTTGTCAAGAGCTTTTTTTATTTTTCCGGCTCCCGCCGATGTATTCCGGCAACTTTTAGCTATCTGAAGAATGACAGACGGCCGTGAAGACAGGATTTCTCCACAGCTTTGTGAATATTCCCTATCTCATACACCTTCACAAAGCAGCCCGGCAGCCTTTCGTACAATTTCTTCACCTCTTCTCGTTGATGCAGTCATTATAGCATGATACCGTCGCTTTTTCAAGCGAAAGATAAACGCAAAATCCGGCTTTCCTCCGGATCGCCCGGAAAAAAGCCGGATTATGGATTATCGCAGCAAAAACATCGTATCAAGCGCCGAAAAGCTCGCCCTTACGTTTCGCAAACACGCCGGAAATACCGGCTGCCGAGAGCAGGATGACAAGTATCACAATGTTCAGCGTCACACTGGATTCGCCCGTGCCGGGAGAATCGCTGCCTCCGCTCTTTGGGGGTAACGGAAATGACATAATTGCTGAAGCTCGGAGCGGTGAAGTGAACGCCGTTCTTGTCGGCCGTGCATTTTACCTCTTCAATCTTTGCCTTTTCCAGATTCTCCAGCTTCTTGTAATCAAATGTAACAAAGTGATAAACCTTGTAATTATACTTGTTCCAATCCTTCGCCATATCGGAGGGATATCTGAGCGTTATATTGATACCGTTAGTGAGCTTGAACCGATCGCAGTTATCACTGGAAAGCGTGATGTTATAGGCAAGCAGACGGGCTTTGTCTTTTTTGAAAGTCTTGTCCGCCTTGGCTATCGTGTCGTAAAGAGCGGAATCGGCACGAGCCGAATCTATGCGGAGTTTGAGATCTTCCTTCTTGACCTTTTCGCCCAGTTCAAACGTGTTCTCACCGGTTTGACGCACTTCCTGCGCGTCAAAGTCCTTGGCGGATTCAGCGGAGGTAATGGTGCCGGAAACATCGTCCACCGGAATATCTCCGTCCGCTTCTCCGGGAGCCGCAGGAGCGTTGGAATTTTCCACGATGTTTGTCGTACCGTAGAAAAACAGATACGAGTCTTCATTGGTAATGGCAAAGTAAATTTCCTGTCCCGCATAGGCATTTCCAAAAACATACTTGAAATCCTTGTCGGTTTCGGGAATTACATTCTGGCTGTTATGGGCGTTGCCTATCTTACAGGAGGATTTAGTGGTGCCGCACTTGGCATATTTGGAGAGATCAAGTACTTCTCCGGCCTTGAGTGATTCAGGCATATTATCAATTCTGCATTCATGCGCATAAACCATTAAATTTTCTTTGTCAATGTCAGAATTGGCCTTCACCGTTATCGTAAAAATATTTTAGATTTTTTATGACTAAAAACAAAAAACAGCCGCAGAAAGAAATATCTCGCTGCGGCTGAAATGATCAACAGGGTTTTAAATCCGGAATATTACAGTCTGTCCTTTATGGAACTCATCAGACCGCCGGATGTGATAATGTTCTGGATGAACGGCGGGAAGGGCTGCGCCTGATAGCTCTTGCCGGTGGTGAGATTGGTGATCACGCCGGTGTCAAAATCCACCTTGACCTCATCGCCGTTTTTGATGTCCTCGGCCGCCCCCTCGCATTCGAGAATGGCAAGGCCGATATTGAGGGCGTTGCGGTAGAAAATTCTGGCGAATGTGGCCGCTATCACGCAGGAAATGCCGGACGCCTTAATCGCAATCGGCGCGTGTTCACGCGAGGAGCCGCAGCCGAAATTCTTGCCTGCCACCATGATCTCGCCCGGCTGCACCTTCCTGACGAAATCCGCGTCTATGTCCTCCATGCAGTGAGCCGCCAGCTCCGCATGGGACGATGTATTGAGATAACGGGCGGGAATGATGACGTCGGTGTCCACATTGTCGCCGTATTTATGAACTCTTCCTTGTGCCTGCATTTTATATAAAATCTCCCTTCAGATGAGTGTGAAGTGTTGAATGTCTTGCTTTCCGCTTTTGATTCTGACCACTCCGGCAAGCGCTCAGAGCGCGTCGGGATCGGTGATGTAGCCGGTGACCGCGCTGGCGGCCGCGACAGCGGGGCTGGCGAGGTAGATCTCGCTGGTGATATGTCCCATTCTGCCGATGAAATTGCGGTTGGTGGTGCTGACCGCTTTCTCATTCTCCGCGAGAATGCCCATGTGTCCACCCAGACAGGGGCCGCAGGTGGGGGTGGAAACAATCGCGCCGGCTTCAATGAAGATTTCCAGCAGCCCTTCCCTCATTGCCTGCAGATAAATGGTCTGTGTGCCGGGAATGACAATGCAGCGCACATCCTTCGCCACCTTGCGTCCCTTGAGGATAGCGGCTGCCGCCCTGAGATCCTCCAGTCTGCCGTTGGTGCAGCTTCCGATGACGCTCTGGTCAATCCGGACTTCCTTTTCGCCGATTTCGTCCACCGTGCGGGTGTTTTCGGGAAGGTGGGGGAATGCCACTGTCGGACGCAGCGCGGAAAGGTCAATCGTGTAGGTTTCATCGTATTCCGCGTCCTCGTCCGCGGTGTAAATCACCGGCGTGCGGCGGAATCTGTCCTTGCAGTAGGCCTCGGTGACCTCATCGACCGGGAATATGCCGTTCTTCGCGCCGGCTTCAATCGCCATATTCGCAATGCAGAGACGGGAATCCATCGAAAGATGCTTCACGCCGTCGCCGGTGAATTCCATCGATTTGTATCTCGCGCCGTCCACGCCGATCATGCCGATGATGTGCAGAATGACGTCCTTGCCGGTGACCCAGCCCTGCGGCTTGCCGGTCAGCACGAATTTTATCGCGGACGGCACCTTGAACCACGTTTTTCCCGTCGCCATGCCCGCCGCCATATCGGTGGAGCCGACGCCCGTGCTGAACGCGCCGAGCGCGCCGTAGGTGCAGGTGTGGCTGTCCGCGCCGATCACGCAG
>CADCON010000130.1 GCA_902803035.1 uncultured Ruminococcus sp. | reverse complement strand
GCCGTACATGGCCGGACGCATGAGGTTGCAGGCGCAGGCGTCCACGCCGATGTAATGCTTGTAGGTTTCCTTGCGGTGAATCGCCTTGGTCACCAGGTGACCGTAAGGAGCCAGCATGAATCTGCCCAGCTCGGTGAAAATGGCGACATTATCCATTCCGGCGGGGGTGAGAATGGCTTCATACTGCTGGCGGACGCCTTCGCCGATGACCATGATGTCGTTAGGCTCCTGTCCGGGGCGGTAGGGAATGCCGATGCCGCCGGAGAGATTGATGAATTCAACCGACGCGCCGGTCTTTTCCTTCAGCTCGACGGCAAGCTCGAAGAGCTGGCGGGCCAGTTCGGGATAGTAGTCGTTGGTGACGGTATTGCTGGCGAGGAAGCTGTGAATGCCGAAATGCCTGACGCCCTTCTCTTGGAGAATGCGGAATGCCTTGATGATCTGCTCGTGGGTCATGCCGTACTTGGCCTCGCCGGGGTTGTCCATGATGTCGGTGCCAAGCTCAAAGTATCCGCCGGGATTGAAGCGGCAGCAGACGGTGTCCGGAATGCCGGCGACCTTCTCCAGAAAGTCGATGTGCGTAATGTCGTCAAGGTTGATGATCGCGCCCAACTTGCGCGCCAGGACGAAATCCTCCGGCGGGGTGGTGTTGGAGGAAAACATGATATCGCTGCCGGTATTGCCGATGGATTCCGCCAGCAGCAATTCGGTATAGGACGAGCAGTCGGAGCCGCAGCCTTCCTCGGCGAGAATCTTCATGATGTAGGGATTGGGGGTCGCCTTGACCGCGAAATACTCCTTGAAGCCTTTGTTCCATGAAAAGGCCTTGTACAGGCGGCGGGCGTTTTCGCGGATGCCCTTTTCATCGTAGATGTGATAGGGCGTGGGATAGGTCTTTTCGATCTCCCTCAGCAATTCGAGTGTGACGAATGGTGTCTTGTACATGATTAACAATCCTTCCTGAGAGCCTGCTTACATATCTTTTCACGTCAGTCGTACACGAAGAACCGTCTTCGGCTTCATCTGGTGAAAATATCAGTCAGTGCCGTTGGGCGTCTTGCGCCATTCCGCACACGTGGAGATGCGTCAGCAGGGTCTGAATCAATAGTATAATTGGCGGCGGTCAATAGCCTGTGGAATTTCAGTCGGCGTTTTTCAGGTGAATCAGCTTGATCTGATTGCTGAGAGATTCCTTCAGGACGCTGACCAGATTTTCCTTGGTGCTGAACAGACAGGAGCAGGGCAATCCGTCGCGGCTGATCTCCCCGGTGAGAACGCTCGCGCCGTCTGCGATGATACGGATCTGTCCGCTGCCGCATTCGGCGTGGTAAAACACCGCGCCTTCCGGAACGTCCGTTGTGCCAGGGGCGATAATGACCACCTTCAAGCCGCGTGCGATCAGCCCGGCGAGGTCAGCGGCAATTTCCCCGACAAATTCGCTGTCCGAGGCGATATAAACCCTTTCCCGCACAGAATCCAGCATTCCATGTACGGTGTCCATTATGCGGGCGCGCCCGTTGATGGTGATATACCCGCCGGTGTGTCCCGATCCGCAGGGCAGTTCCTTCTGAAGCTCCCGCGCGAAGCCTTCCAGCCTGCGTATGTAACGCCCGCAGAATTCCTCCGGGCTGACGGCCGAATACCGTGCGGGCGAGCCGTCCATGATATAAGCCGCCCCTTTTTCCGTGAGCGAACCGACTGCCGCGTAGACATTCGAGCGGGAAATGCCCGTGAGCTTTGCGATTTCGTACCCTGTGAGCGGGGCGTCCTCGCGGCAGAGCGCGCGGTAGATCGTGGCTTCCTGCCGTGTCAGCCCGAAGAGGGTCAGCTTGTCGCCCGCGAATGCAGCAGACATACGACCGCTTCCTTTCAGTAGAAGTAGTTCTGTTTGGTAATACTAACAGCCTGATATGCATAAGTATAACGATGCAGCGTGCTAAAGTCAAGAATTAATTGGGTTGTTCTCCACAAATTGTCTTTTCGCATAGTTGCCGGCTCCTGTAGAAATGATTTTTGTGGAAACACACAAAAAAGGGACTCCGCCGGAGCATCGCTGCCCTTTGGAGTCCCTGTAATGAGTGATCAGGTATCAGGCTGACGTTATCAGCCGTTGCTGCTTTCCTGTTCTTCCTGCTGTTTGAGCCATTCCTCGTGCTCTTTCTTTCTGGCTTCCTCCATCTGCTGTTCGATGATCTTCGCTTCGTCAACGATGTATTCGGGACAATTCTGGAGGTAGAATCTGGTTACAAGCCCGTTGGAATTATCGACGTAGACGTCAATATGCTTTCTGACGTCGCCCAGAAGCGCCGCGCCGGTGTCGCCGATATCCGTGATGGAAACGGGCAGCGTGACAGTGGGAACATCGTCCGGCATGACATAGGAATAAACCGTGAATTCCTCGCCGACGTTCTTCTCAATATACACGCCGGGCATATCCGCGAATTCGTACTTGTCGGTTTCGCCGACATTGATGGTAACAGGCTGTTTTTCCCCGCCTTCTCCGGCTTCCTCATTCGTCGTGCGTTCGGGGACAGCATGGGTTTTGGCGTATTCCTTGCCGAAAGCGGCCACAAGCTCCTTTTCGGTTGATCCGAGAGTAATGCCCTTGGAGAGGAGAATATCGACGTTAGGTCCTGTCAAAGCCGCGTCAAGGCTGATCGCGTAGCAATTGACGGCGGTGAGGGCGTATTTCATATCGTAATTATGAACTTTAAGGGTGATAGCAGTGTTGCCCTTGCGCATGATGACGCCGTCAGCGGTGGTTCCGGGAGGAACGCGCTCGCCGTAGCCGCGGACAAACTGCCATCCGTCGTCCAGCAGCTTGCGGACAGGGATAGGGAGCGTGTAGAGATTGCCATCATACTTGAAGGAAAACTCGCTGAAAGTCTTGCCGAGAAGATTGGGTCCCTTGTAAAGGTCGATCGCCTCGGGTTTGTATCTGATTTCCTTATTGTAATCGTATTCCTCTTCTTTTTCGGCGTTGTTTTCCATAACGAGCGAAACGACAGCTTTTTCTGTGCCTTCCGTTCCGTTCATAGTGAAGATGAACTGCGAATGGTCATCGAGCTTGTAGATAAGAGTGGGAGAAGTGGGTTCGTCGGTGTCAAAGAATTTTACATTATTAATTGACTGAAGTTCGCCGGTCGGGAGGTTATTCATGATGTAGGAGGGCTTGCCGCAGAGATCAATGACCTTTTCGTAAGGTGAACCGACTCCCATCTCATGCTCGTGAATGGAGAAGGGCGGCTGCTTGCCGTAGGAAGGGTCAAGTCTGAGACCCACTACCCTGCAGCTTGTGAGAGGTGCTGCGGATCTGTCGGGATTCCAGAATTTCACACCAAGAACCAGCCCCATTTTTTCCACCGGGACATAATCGGAATATGCGTCCGGCTCCAGAGTGGATTCGGCGGTGTAGGCAGGCGTCTGTTCTTCCTGCGCGGTTGTGTCGCCTTCTTCTGCGGGGGCGGGTTCCTGAATGCTCCAGCCTTTGGAAGACAGAGCCGAAAAGTTGATTGGAAGCTCATATTTTTCGCCGTCAAGCATAAGGTCGAAGGAATAGATATCCAGCGCGGCCACAGCACCGGTTTCTTCTTCCTTCCGGAAGGCGTCGTCGCCGAAAATAGCGTCAGGCATAGAGCAGGCCTGGATGGAGCCCAGGATGGATATCGCAAGTAACAGCGCGGTGATTTTTTTTAGCATTATCAACTGTCCTTTCCAAAATGAGTGCTCTCGCAACAAAGCAAGCAAGGCGGATTTTTTCTGAACTCTATTATAGCATATGTTTTTGCAGATTTCTACACAAATTCATATTTTTACAGATAAAATTCAAAAAAAATTTTACATTCTTCTGTGAAGAGGAATTTGACTCATGCCACCTAAGGAATTTGTTGATATAATAGTGATAATACTGTAGATTTTGACGAAACGGAATAAAAATGATTGAAATCCACGATTTTATTATGTATAATATTAAGTAAGGCGACGGATTCCGTGCCAATGCGCGGGAGTCGGAATATTGATGTGACGGAGGAAGCAATATGAGCGAAATTCTGGTGGCATATTTCAGTGCGAGCGGCGTGACGGCGGGAGTGGCAGAGAAAATCGCTTCGTCGCTGGGGGCGGATCTTTTTGAGATTATTCCGCAGCAGCCTTATACGAAAGCGGATCTCAACTGGCTCAACAAGAACAGCCGCAGCACCCTTGAAATGAAGGACAGAGCCAGCCGCCCGGCCATTGCTTCGGAATTGGGAGGCATGGAGCGTTATGACACGGTGTTTCTGGGATTCCCGATCTGGTGGTACAGGGAACCGTCCATCATCGACACCTTCATGGAGACGTACAATTTCGATGGTGTGAAGATCATTCCCTTCTGCACTTCGGGAGGAAGTAGAATCGGCGATTCCGGGAAAAACCTGCAGGCACTTGCGCCCGGCGCGAATGTGCTTCCCGGCGAAAGAATTTCCGCGCGCGCCTCGTCCGCTGAAATTGCGCGATGGGCGGAATCCATGCTAATAAGCTGAGAATACGCTGAGAAAGGGCGAAGCCGTCGGGAATCGACTTGTTCAGCGTATTCCTGAATAAAACAGGAGGAAGAAAAATGCTTGGAAATTTCAGTTATTACAACGGGACAAAACTGTATTTTGGCGAGGATTCGCTTGCGTTTCTCAATGACGAACTGCCGAAGTATCAGGGCACTGTGCAGTTGATTTACGGCGGCGGATCTGTCAAGCGCAACGGCGTTTATGACGCGGTGGTGGGCATTCTCAAGGCCAACGGCAGGACGTTTGTCGAGGACGGCGGAGTCATGCCCAATCCCACAGCCGACAAGCTGCGCGAGGGCGTGAAAATCGCGCGGGAAAACGGGGTAGGGCTTCTGCTCGCCATGGGCGGCGGTTCCTGCTGTGATTACGCCAAGGCGGTTTCCGTGTCGGTGCATTGCGATGATGACCCATGGGACAAATACTTTGAACGCTTTGAAGAGCCGGAATGCGAAATCGTTCCGGTGGGATGCGTGCTGACGATGGCGGGAACAGGCTCCGAGATGAACGCCGGTTCGGTCATCACCAATCATGAGAAGAAGCGGAAGGTGGGGCACGTTTTCGGCCCAGAGGTCATGCCGAAATTCTCCATTCTCAACCCGAAATTCACCATGTCGCTGCCGAAGCGTCAGATGGTGGCCGGAATTTACGACATATTCAACCACATATGCGAGCAGTATTTCTCCGGAGAGGACGACAGCACGAGTGACTACCTTGCCGAGGGGCTTATGAAGTCGGTCATTCACAGCTCGCTTGCCGCGCTGGAAAACCCGGAGGATTACCAGGCGCGTTCCAATATCATGTGGTGTGCGACGTGGGCGCTCAACACGCTGATTGCCTGCGGAAAGACAACCGACTGGATGGTGCATATGCTCGGGCAGGCGGTCGGCGGCTATACCGACGCGACCCACGGCATGACGCTGGCGGCGGTTTCGCTGCCCTATTACCGCTATATCATGCCATACCGACTTCACCGGTTCAGACGCTTCGCCGTGGAGGTGTGGAATGTTGATCCCAGCGGCAAAAGCGACGAGGAAGTCGCCGCCGAGGGGCTTCTTGCCATGGAGAAATGGATGAAGCGGCTTGGCCTGGCGATGAATATCTCCGAATTGGGAGCCAGTGCGGGCATGATCGACGGCATTGCCGACGCCACCTTCATTCTTGACGGAGGATACAAGGTGCTGACCCGCGAGGAGATAGTGCGTATTCTGGTAGCAAGCCTGTAATTACGGATAATAACATTTGCATTTCATAGAACTGAAAGGAGCGAAACAACCATGAACGACATTATCAGAGCAATGGAGGAACGCCGCAGCGTGCGGAAATTCAAGCCGGATATGCCGACGCGCGCGGACATCGACCAGATCATCGAAGCCGGGCTGTACGCCGCCAACGGAAGAGGAAAGCAGGCGGCTGTCATCCTCGCCGTGACAGACAGGAAGCTGCGCGACAAAATTTCAGATGACAACCGCAAAATCGGCGGCTGGGCGGAGGGATTCGATCCGTTTTACGGCGCGCCGGTCATCCTGATCGTGCTTGCGGACAGCCACTGGCCGACAGCGGTCTATGACGGCAGTCTGGTGATGGGCAACCTGATGCTGGCGGCGCATTCCCTCGGCCTTGGCAGCATATGGATCCACCGTGCGCGAGAGGAATTCGAGAGCGACGAATACAAGCAGTTGCTGCGCGATCTCGGCATTGAGGGCGAATGGACCGGCATAGGCCACTGCGCGATCGGTTACGCGGACGGTGAAATTCCCGCCCCGGCCCCCCGCAGGGAAGGCAGGGTGTTCTTCGCCTGACAGATATGCTGCCGGGTGAGAAGCCGATTCCGAATGACGTCCTGAAAAGGGAGTGAATGAGATGATTTATACGCCTGCCACCAAAAAGGCGATGCGCGTGATGTTTGAAGCGCATAAGGACGCGTATGACAAATCGGGCGTACCCTATGTCTTTCATCCGTTTCATGTGGCGGAGCAGATGGAGGATGAAGTGTCCACAATTGTCGCGCTGCTGCACGATGTGGTGGAGGACACGGACATAACGCTTGACGACTTGCGGGAAATGGAATTTTCAGAGGAAGTCTGCACCGCGCTGGATTACATGACCCACCGCGACGGCGTACCGTATATGGAATATGTGCGGCATATCAGAGAGAATCCCATAGCGGTCAGGGTCAAGCTCGCCGACCTCGCTCATAACAGCGACCGGACGCGCTTTGACCATATGACCGAAGCAGATGTCAGACGAGAGGAAAAATACGCGTTGGCAATGCGTATTCTCAAGGGTGGAGAGGAGTGACAGAATGTCATCGAAGATACTTGTTTCAGGGCTGATGAATATTGAAACGACGGTATTCATCGACCGTTTCCCGATCGAATACTGCCCGGTGCGGTATCTGGAATTCGGGGTTCAATCCGTCATCGGTGGAGTGGGCTTCAATCTGGCGAAGGCGATGACCACATTGGGCGACCGGGTGGAGGTGCTTTCCTTCACGGGAGAGGACGCGGAAGCTGACAGGATTACCGCCGGGCTGGAGAAAATAGGCGTTTCAACGGGCGGAATACAGCGCGAGCTGAAAAGCACGCCCACATCCGCGATTCTCTATGACAGGGACGGCAGGCGGCAGATTTTCTGCGACCTGAAGGACATTCAGCAGCACATGATGCGGGCGGAATGCGCCCAGCCGCTTCTGGAGAATGCCGACGCGGCCGCGCTCTGCAACATCAATTTCAACCGCGGACTGCTTCAGAAGGCGCGCGAAATGAAAAAGCTGATTGCGACTGACGTTCACGTACTGCGGGATATCGAGGACGATTACAACCGGGATTTCATGGCGAACGCCGACATCCTCTTTCTGAGTGACGAAGGGCTTCCCTGTTCCCACGAAGCATTTATCAGGAAGCTGTACGAACGCTATCACAACCGCGTCATTGTCATCGGCATGGGAGCCAAAGGCGCGCTGCTTCTGGATTCTGCCGGCGGCAGCCTGACGCACGTCCCGGCATATCCGGAGGCGAAGGTGGTCAACACCGTCGGCGCGGGCGATTCGCTTTTCGCGTCCTTCCTGCACTACTATGTGAAGGGGCTTTCCGCGGAGGAATCGCTCCGGCGCGCGGTCATTTTCGCGGGCGTCAAAATCGGATACAACGGCGCGTCAGTAGGCTTCTCCACCGAAGCCGAAATAGAAGAAAGACTTGGTTAATCATTACGGAGGTCCATTCATTATGAAAAAACAGAGAATAATCGCTTTTGTCCTGGTGCTTGCGCTGGGATTCAGTATGCTTCTGACAGGCTGCGACGAGGAATATGCGATAAGTGACGATCACATTCACGCGCAGGTGCAGCACGTGGTGGATTCGCCCGAATGGGTGAAGGCTCTGCCGCAGGCGCAGGATCAATCCGTGAAGCAGCTCTTTATTGTCGCCGGAATGGGCATGGAGCTGACGACCGCCACCATTTCCATGCATATGAGGGACAACGACGGCAAGTGGACGCAGATCCTGTCTACCCCCGGATTCGTGGGGAAGAATGGTCTTTGCGCTGATGAGGACCACAAGGAAGGCTGCGGACAGACGCCCATCGGGGTATACAAGTTCAACAAGGCGTTTGGCATTGCCGACGATCCGGGCAGTAAGATGCCTTACACAAAAGTGGATGACGACGTCTACTGGTCCGGGGATATGAGGGAAGGAAGACATTACAATGAGATGGTCAGGCTTTCCGAATACCCTGATCTCGACATGGAGAACAGCGAGCACATTGTCGATTATGAATACCAGTACCAGTACTGCCTGAATATCAGCTTCAATGAGGAAGGCACACCCGGCAGAGGCTCGGCGATCTTCCTTCACTGCTTCGGCCCCCTCAAGCCCTATACCGGCGGCTGTGTCTCTGTTCCGGAGTACATCATGAAGCAGATTATCCGCACTGCCGATGAAAACTGCGTGGTCATCATTGACACGTTTGAAAACCTTCATGGCGAGTTTTAATTGACGGCAATCTGGCGAAGCGTGGGATGACGGATCTTACGCGCGCGGATTTCGTTTTCTTTCCTGCTGTGGAGTAAAGGACAAGTCGGAACTACGGCATTATTATGGGGCGGTCTTACGGCGGAAGATGTTTTTGACCGGATCAAAGCCCCTTGGGAAAAAGAAAACAAGGAGTAATGCACCTGTCCTTCACAAAAAAAGAAAAACCGGCCTGCGCGTAGCATCGGATTCCGCGCAGACCGGTTTTTTGAATGTGTTATGTGCCGCTTGAACGCTGCGGTCAGGGAATCAGGGGAAAATACGCGCTGATGAGGTATCCCGGCAGAGCGACCAGGGCGAAGAAGGCGAGACTGATGAGGGTGAAGGTGCGGATGAAGGAACCGCCGTTCTGAGGATATTCGCGGACATAAATGCGGTAATTGATGACCGAAGCGAGCGAACCGATCAGTGAACAAAGTCCTGCGGAATCCAGGCCGTAGAGCAGCGCGCCGACATTCCTGGCGAAGGGATAGAGGACGATGGAAGCGGGGACGTTGGAAATGACCTGACTGAGAAGAATGCTCCACCAATACTCCCTTCCCGCGACCGATCTGCTGAGAAAGGAGGAAATGGCATGGTTGGAAGCGATGGAAGAGGAGAAGATAAAGAAGCAGAGAAAGGTGAGAAGCAGCACATAATCGGTTTTGAGCAGGATACGGCGGTCGATGAGCAGCACAGCGGCGGCGACTCCGGCGGTAACCCACCCCCATAGCGGCGTTCGGCTGACAATTGTCCACAGCACGACCGCGAATATGGCGATGTAGGCAGCCCGGTGAAGCCTGCGCCCGGCGTCCCATTCCCCGGCGAAAGCCATATTGCTGACGCCCGTGGACATTCTGATATCCTTGCGGTAGAGGGCGAGGACAAAGCCGACCAGCAGTACGGCGGAGAGAATCCAGAGAGGGAACATATACGCCATGAACCGGAAGGCGGTCACGCCCGACTGTCCGAAGATAAAGAGATTCTGCGGACTGCCGAAGGGCGTGAGAAGCGACCCGCGCACGGCGGCGATATTTTCCATGGTGATGACCGGCAGGATGAAGGCTTCCTTCTGCCCGGCGCGGAAAAGCATGATGGTGAGCGGAACAAAGATAATGAGCGACACGTCGTTGGTCACAAACATGGACGAAAAGAACACGGAGAAAACCAGAAAGAGTGACAATGCCGCCATGGAACGGATACCTCCCGCCAGTCTGAGAAGCGGACGGAAGATATTTTCGCTCTTGAAGCCCTCCAGCACGGTGAGCATCATAAAGAGGGTGGCAAGGGTGTGCCAGTCGATGCCGGAGAGGGTGGCAGCCGACGGCGGGGTGATGAACATGGCAATGATGGCGGCCGCCGCGGACACCGGGAGCATTGGCTCCTTTCTGAGCAGCCGGAATGCCTTTTTCCTGATGCTTTCTTTCTGATTCATTTCATGAGTCCTTCTTTCACGGATAAATGATCACGGAACGCGACCGCTCCATTATACACCTGTCATGCCGGATTGACAAGCCCTTTTTTGAACGGAACAGGCGTCCTCCCGAAAAAATGAAACGGCAGCAAGACAAAGGGCGTTGTCCTTTGCGCTGAAATCATTCAGCAGGACAACGCCCTTGTGCATTTGGTTTTCCGGTGCCATGGCAGATGACTTCCGGCGAAGCAATTATTTGACCTTGGTGAGGTATGCCTTCTTGATGGTGACGTCCTTGAGGGGCTTGTTGTTGGCGTCAACCTTGACAGCCGCTATTTTGTCGACGATATCCAGACCTTCGTAGACCTGACCGAAAACGGTGTGACCGCTGCCGGTGACGCTCTTGAACTGTCCGTCGAGATACGCTGTGCCGCCGCGCTTTTCATATTGCTTGGCAGCCCATTCCGCGCCGCCGTTCTTGAGGAAGCCGTCCTTGTCGCCGAGGGTGTAATACTG
>CADCON010000129.1 GCA_902803035.1 uncultured Ruminococcus sp. | reverse complement strand
CTCAGGGATAAGAAACCCGAATCCATTTCCTTCAGAATCCGTCTGAAAAATGACGATTACGATGAACTGACACAGAAAAAAAATGTTTCAATCAAATTCTGAACAACGCGCATCCTTGACATGATTGTCCTAAAAAGCAGTAACAAGTCTGTTATCCCCTGCGCAACGCTGCGCTTGCGGGGATAACAGACTTGTTTTCGCTATAGTACCGTCAAGGGCAATGCGGAATTGCTTCATTCGTTGTCCTTTTTCTTCAGACTCTTGCGGCGGATGGGGCCGAGGGCGTACCATTCCTCGCAGATTTCCTCATAACGCTTATAGGCGTTGGCGACAGAGTCATCCCACGAGAGATAAACCTCCCCGGCCGCGCGTTCTCCGGTCTGTGCCAGCGCGCTCCTGTCGGAAATCGCGCCCATAATCACATTGGCAAAGGAATCCGCGTTTTCCTCACTGATATAGCCGTTGCGTCCGTCGGTGACGATCTCGGAAGCGCAGCTGTCCTTGATCAAGACGCTGGGCGTGCGGCAGGCAGCCGCTTCCATGACCACCAATCCTGCTGTGTCGTAGGTGGACGGAAAGAGGAACAGATCGGCACGGGTGAAATATCCCTTGAGCAGCGCGCGGTCGTGAATCGGCCCTGTAAAGAGCGTCTGGCCCGCCAGTCCCGCCTTACGGGAATAAGTCTTGATGTCCTCCAGCTCATAGCCGCCCCCGACAAAGATCATTCTGAAGCGGACGCCGGCGGCCTTGACCTTCACCAGCGCGTCAAGGATAATTCTGATGCCCTTGTACCACTGCATTCTGCCGCAGTACATGAATACCAGCTCACCGGAATTGAATCCGGTTTCCGCCTGCACCCTGCGCATGATCTCTTCCGGAGCCGGATCGAGAGTGATGTCCGCGCCGTTGACCATGACGCGGTAATCTCCCTCATAGCCCAGCGCGCGCAGGGATTTGGCACAGCCGTGGCTCACCGTCCAGACCTCATCGGCATAATTGAAGCTGTTGACCACAATCGCCCCGCCGATCTTGCGGAAGGATTTATTCTTGACCGTGAAGGCAATATCGTCGTCAAATTTGGTGTGATATGTCATGACCACGGGCAGTCTGTGGCGTGAATTGGCGTTTCTCGCCAGCATCGCGGCGGTAAACGGGCTGTGACAATGAATCAGGTCGAGATTCTCCCTGGAAATCTTTCTCAGTGCATTCAGCGAGAAGGGATTGCCTGTGCGGTAGCGCACTCTCGTCTTGTCGGTGGGGAACGACTGATAGCGAATCACCTTGAAGGGATAGTCGTCCACCACGTGCTTATACCTCGGCGCCACAACAACGCTTCTTCCGTATTTCTCCTGAATAATGCGCGCGTAGTTCACCACGGTATTGGCAACGCCGTCGATATTCGGCGGGAATGAATCATTAAATAGACCGATTGTCAGTTTTTTCATCTTGAAATGAGCGACCCCTTTCAATGTGGCTTGTTTTCCGGTTTATTATAACATATGTCTGAAAATAATGCAACGAGAATCAAAGAAATTTTATGATTTCTGCTGAAAAAAATGGCGGGAATCGTCAAAAACGAAAAAAATCGTGAAAATGGGTTGAATTTACCGTCGTGAGGGTTTACAATAGAATGGTACCAATGCATTGCCTTGTTTTCCCTCCATGCAGAGGACGCGACAGGCCGTGTAAATTTTTCAAACAGGAGATAATTGAACATGAAGGTATTAGTTGAAACATCAGCACGTCACATTCACCTGACAGACGAGCATCTCGCCGCCCTTTTCGGCGAGGGCTATCAGCTCACCAAGAAGAAGGATCTCTCCCAGCCCGGTCAGTTCGCCAGCAATGAGCGCGTTGACATCGTCGGTCCCAAAGGCGTCATGCCCAATGTATCCATTCTCGGACCCACACGCAAGGCTTCGCAGGTGGAGCTTTCGCTCACCGACGCCCGCAAGATCGGCATTGCCGCTCCTGTCAGGGAATCCGGCGACCTCGCTGGCACTCCCGGCTGCGTCATCAGAGGCCCCAAGGGTGAAATCACGCTGGAGGAAGGCGTTATCGCGGCTAAAAGACACATCCATTTCACCCCTGAGGACGCGGAGAAGTTCGGTGTGAAGGACGCGCAGATCGTTTCGGTCAGAATCGAAACCGCCGACAGAACCACCACCTTCGGTGACGTCGTCGTCAGAGTCAGCCCCAGCTACGCCGCTGCCATGCACATTGACACAGACGAATCCAATGCCGCCGGCTGCTCCGGCTACGTTGAAGGCGAAGTCATCGTTTAATTGAGTGGCGTCGTTTCTCTTCTGCCGTTTTACTCATTTCCGGCACGGATTGCCGTTTCTTAATCCGCAAACAATAATCCCGGCTGTACCTGAAATAATCAGGCGCAGCCGGGATTTTTTACCGGGATTCAGGGGAAGAAGCTAAGAGCCTTTTGGCAGGGACTCTATTCTTTAAATTATTTAAAGTATTTGACGCCGGAGAGGAAGATCTTCTGATCCTTTTCGCCGGGGACGTTCTTGTAAAGATCGCGCCCCATGCGTTCGGAATGACCCATCTTGCCGAACACCCTGCCGTCAGGCGAGGTGATGCCTTCAATGGCGCAGACCGAGCCGTTGGGGTTCCATTCGATGTCGGAAGAGGGCATACCGTTGGGGTCAACGTACTGGGTGGCAACCTGTCCGTTGGCGATCAGCTTGCCAAGCATTTCCTCGTCCGCGACGAATCTGCCTTCGCCGTGGGAAACCGGAACCGTGTGCATCTCGCCGACCTCGCATTCGTGCAGCCACGGGGATTTGACCGAGGTGACGCGGGTATAGACCATGCGGGAAACGTGCCTGCCCAGGGTATTGAAGGTGAGCGTCGGGTCATTTGGCCCGATCTCGGTGATACGGCCATAGGGAACCAGTCCCAGCTTGATGAGTGCCTGGAAGCCGTTGCAGATGCCCAGCATCAGACCGTCTCTTTCCTCAAGCAGCTTGGTGACCTCATGGGCAATGACGGGATTGCGGAAGGTGGTGGCAATGAATTTGCCGGAGCCGTCCGGCTCGTCGCCGCCGGAAAAGCCGCCGGGCAGCATGACGATCTGGGACTTGGCAATTCTCTTTGCCATCTCGCGTATGGTTTCTTCAATCGCGGTCGGCGTGAGATTCCTCACGACCAGAATATCCGTCTTCGCGCCAGCCTTTTCAAAGGCTCTGGCGGTGTCGATCTCGCAGTTGGTACCGGGGAACACCGGAATGAACACGCGCGGCTTCGCGGAGGTGACCGGCAGAATGCTGGGATACGCCGCCCTCGCGGTATTCATGGGCACATTCTTGACAACCGGCCTTGCCTTGGGATCAACCGGGAAAATCGGCTCAAGAGGCGCCATCCATGTTTCCTTCAGCTTGCCGAGGGCGACTTTACCCGCGCCGATTCTGATGAGCGGATTGACGGTGGTTCTGCCGAGGCTGATATACCTGACGCCTTCGATCATGCTGACGCCGTCCTTCAATTCCAGGATAAGCGAACCGGTCAGCGGAGCGAAAAGCTCGGTGTCGGTAACGCTTTCCTCAAAGGCAAAGCCCAGGCCGTTGCCGAAGCAGGACTTGATCACCGAAGCCGCCGCGCCGCCTTCATGAACGACACTGGCCGAAAGCACATCTCCGGTGCAAATCATGTGGTAGACATTCTCATACATCGTGCGAAGCTTCTTCCATTTCGGCATATGGGACTTGTTCTTATGGAAGGGCACGGGAACCAGCACGACAGCGGAATTTGCCTTGGTGAAGGCCGCTGAGAGCGTTCTCTTCGCGCTTGTCGGAGCAAGTGCGAAGCTCACCAGCGTGGGCGGTACATCCAGCTCATTGAAGGAACCTGACATGGAATCCTTGCCGCCAATGGAGGGAACTCCCAGCTTGAGCTGCGCGGTCAGCGCGCCGAGAAGCGCGGCGGCGGGCTTGCCCCAGCGGGAAGGCTTATCGCCCAGTCGTTCAAAGTACTCCTGGAAGGAAAGGCGCGCGTTCAGAGGATTCGCGCCCACGGCAAGCAGCCGGGACAGAGATTCGATAACCGCGTAGGCGGAACCGTGATAGGGACTCCATTCTGTATGCCCCGGCACATAGCCGAATGCCATGGCGGTGGCGCAGTCGGTTTCGCCCTTGTCAACCGGGAGCTTGGCGACCATTGCCTCTTCCGGAGTGAGCTGATTCTTGCCGGCGAAGGGCATCAGCACGGTCGCCGCGCCGATGGATGAATCAAACCGCTCGGAAAGTCCCTTCTGGCAGCAGACATTGAGCCTGCCCATATTTCTCACCAGCGCATCGGTCACAGAAAGCCCTCTCAGCTCATACGGAACCGACAGACGGTAGTCATTAAAGGGGTAGACCGCCTTGATCTTGGCGGAAGCGTGTTGCCTGACGCCGTTGGTATTTAGGAATTCGCGTGACAGGCTGACGATGGTCTTGCCTCTCCAGACCATGGTCAGACGGGGATTTTCAGTAACCGTGGCAACCTCATAGGCTTCCAGATTTTCCTTCTCCGCCTCGGCGATAAACTGGTAAACGTCCTTCTTCTCCAGCACGACCGCCATTCTCTCCTGCGATTCGGAGATGGCAAGCTCGGTGCCGTCCAGACCCTCGTACTTCTTACGCACATCGTCCAGGCGGATGTCCAGACCGTCCGCAAGCTCGCCGATGGCCACACATACGCCGCCGGCGCCGAAGTCATTGCAGCGTTTGATCATGGAAGCAACCTTGCCGTTGCGGAAAAGACGCTGAATCTTGCGCTCTGTGGGCGGATTGCCCTTCTGCACCTCCGCGCCGCAGGTTTCAAGCGAGGAGCTGTTGTGCGCCTTGGAGGAACCGGTCGCCCCGCCGCATCCGTCGCGTCCTGTTCTGCCGCCCAGAAGCACAACCACGTCCCCCGGCTGGGGAACGCCCCTGACAACATTGCTCTTGGGCGACGCGCCGACCACCGCGCCTATTTCCATGCGCTTGGCGGTGTAGCCGTAATCATAGATTT
>CADCON010000128.1 GCA_902803035.1 uncultured Ruminococcus sp. | reverse complement strand
CTGATGAACTGGCTGCGCAGATACATGATCGACCAGATGAATTCCGATTATGTCAAATTCGCGCGTTCGGGCGGTCTTTCCGAGGACGAAATTTTCACCAAGCACATACTCAAAAACGCGATGATTCCCATCGTACACGGCATACCCGGCTCCATTCTGGGCGCTGTGGTCGGCGCTATCATCACGGAACGCGTTTATGTCGTTCCTGGCGCCGGTAATCTCTTAACCAAAGCAATCAATTTCTACGATAACGGCGTAATTGTGGGCGTGACCCTCTTCTACGCGCTGATTACCGTGGTTTCCATAATCCTCGGCGACGTGCTCATGGCATTGGTCGATCCGAGAATCTCATTCAACGAAAAAGCGAGGTAAGGCAGGATGAAGGATCAGTTCAATCAATACAATAGCGAAAATCTCGTTGCTCTGGACGATCTGGGTCTTTCTGAAGCAGAGCTTTTCACACCGGTTTCCCACGACAACCTCGAATCGGAAAAAATCACCGCACCCCGCTATTCCTACTGGAACTCTGTTTTCAGAGTGTTCTTTAAAAAGAAGATTAATATTTTCATGCTTTCCCTGTTGGCGTTGATCATCATTTTCTCTTATGTCTATCCGCTCTTTTCCGGATACGACCGCTTTGCGAACATCCTGAACGGCGCTTCCAAGCATCTTTCGCCCTCGCTGGCGCTGGAGAGAATGGGGCAGAATATCCACTGGATTCTCGGCTCCGGCGCAAGCGGTGAATCCACCTTCGACGCCGTCTGGAACGGCGCGAGAATCTCCATTTCGCTCGCCTTTATCTGTGCCGCCATCAATATGACGATTGGTGTTCTGGTCGGCGCGGTCTGGGGCTTCTCCAAGAAAGTGGACATCGTCATGAACGAGGTCTACAACATTATTGCCAACGTGCCCTATATCCTGCTGATCTCGGTGCTGATTCTTATCTTTTCGGCGAACTTCTGGACGATGGTTTTTGCCCTGACGGTCACCGGCTGGTTATCAATCGCCTACTTCATCCGTACGCAGGTTATCATCATCCGCGACAGGGAATACAATCTCGCGTCACGCTGTCTGGGTACGCCCATCACCAGAATTGCCGTCAAGAACATTCTTCCCTTCATGACGTCGGTTATCGTGACCCTGCTTGCGATTGATATTCCCCTGTACATTTCCTATGAAGTGTTCCTTTCCTACATCGGCATGGGTATGAGCGAGATGTCGCTCGGCAAGATGATCTACGCAGCCGAGCCTGCCATGCTTACCCCCGGCTGGGAATTTGAATTCTGGAGCCCTGTGGCGATTGCCTCGATCATCACCATCGTTCTCTATGTGGTCGGTCAGAACCTCGGCGACGCGTCCGACCCGAGAACACATATGTAAAGGGAGGAACGCACAATGGCAGACAATAAGATACTGTTATCCGTCAAGGACTTAGTGGTGAAATTCCGCGTGCGCGGCAGGATCCTGACCGCCATCCGCGGCATTTCGCTGGATATCTACGAGAACGAATCGATAGCCATCGTCGGTGAATCCGGCTCCGGCAAGTCGGTTTTTACCAAGACCTTCGCCGGTATGCTCGACAGCAACGGCTTCATTGACAACGGAAGTCTTGTCTTCAATGACGACGAGCTGAATGACACATATGTAACCTTGACGGAAGAATTCAACAAGCTGATACAGGAATATCACGCTAAACTCAATGAATACGCAAGGTTGGAGAATGGCGGCGAGACATACCGCCAGATTCTCAGGCTTGAAGCCGAGAAAAAAGCCCACAGCACCCTGAGCCTGGAGCAGGAGGCGGACTTTGAAAAGCGTATGCAGGCACTTCTGTTCGAGCGTACCGAGCTTTTCAACCTCAAACAGACATTTGATCCTAAAAAGGAACAGGACAAGATCGCGGAAACCACCAGACAGATTGCCGATATCGACGAAAAGATCAAAGCACTTGAGGAAGAGAAGAAAAAGGCTGTCAGAGAGCAGAAGCGGAAGGCCTCAGGCGACGCGGAGTTTAATCAGAAATACAAGAAGACGCATGAAAAGCTTTCTTCAAGATACGAGCAGGAGATATCCCAGGATATCACAGCGGAGCAGGATCAGCGCAACCTGATCATCGCAAAGGAAATTGTGCTTTCCACCGCCAGAATGTCACCGATCCTGCGCAGGAAGCAGGCCGGCAAACTCCTGAAGGCTCTCAAAGAGGCGATGAAGCTGGGCGTCAATCTTGACGATGCGTCCGAGCGCAGCGCGGTATTTGAAAACGTCACGTTCCTGGTGAGATACATCGACGAAACGCCGGAAAAGCTGCATGGCATCGGCATACTCAATCTCGCCAAGCTGAAATCCTCCAAGGACTGGATGCACATTCGTGGCAGCAGAATTGCCACTGTATTCCAGGATCCGATGACTTCCCTCAATCCGATCATCACCATCGGCAAGCAGATCACCTCCATCATCATGAAGCATCAGAATGTTTCCGAGCTGGAGGCGAGAGCGAGAGCCATGAAGCTGATGAAAAAGGTCGGCATTCCCAACGCCGAAAACCGCTTCGACGATTACCCCTTCCAGTATTCGGGTGGTATGAGACAGAGAATCGTTATCGCCATCGCGCTTTCCTGCCAGCCGAAGATTCTGATCTGCGATGAGCCGACCACCGCACTGGACGTTACCATTCAGGCGCAGATACTCAAGCTTCTGAAGGACCTGCAGAAGGAATTCAACTACACCATTGTATTTATCACCCACGACCTCGGCGTCGTTGCCAACATCGCCGACCGCGTGGCCGTGCTCTATGCGGGCCAGATTGTGGAGCTGGGCAAGGTGGAAGAGGTGTTCTATGATCCTCGCCATCCCTATACATGGGCGCTGCTTTCGTCGCTTCCCCAGCTGGCGCAGCGAAACACCGAGCTTTATTCCATCACAGGCACACCGCCGTCCCTTTACAACAAGATCGTCGGCGATCCCTTTGCCCCCAGAAATCCCTACTGCATGAAGATAGATACCCTCAAGGAGCCTCCGATGTTCCAGGTCAGCGAGACACATTTTGCCAAGACATGGCTGCTTGACCCGAGGTCACCGCAAGTCGAAAAGCCCGAAGCGATTCAGGGTATACACGAAAAGCTGATGAAAGCTTTCAACATATAGGAGTGTCTGCTGTGTTTAAAAAGAAAAACAATCAAACAGAAACTGTTGCGACCCTTCCGGAGCATGGCCCGATAGATAAAACAAACGGTAAGGAGATACTTCTGTCGCTCAGAAATGTCGATATTACCTTCGGCAAGGGCGATGCCGCTGTCAGGGCGGTAAAGAACGCCTCCTTCGATATCTACAAGGGCGAAACATTCTCGCTGGTCGGAGAATCCGGCTCCGGCAAGACCACCATCGGCAGAGCCGTGATCCGTGTCAATCCCTGCGCCAACGGCGAAATATTGTACAAGGGCGTGCGTATTTCCGGCAAAATCCCCCACAGCCTTGACCGCGAGGTCATCCGGAACATCCAGATGGTGTTCCAGGATCCCGCCGCGTCTCTCAATGAACGCGCCACCGTTGATTATATCATTTCCGAAGGTCTTTATAACTTCAATCTCTTTGAAAATGAAGCCGACCGTGTCTCCAAGGTCGAGAAGATGATCCGGGAGGTTGGTTTGCTTCCGGAGCATCTGACCCGTTATCCTCATGAGTTTTCCGGCGGCCAGCGTCAAAGAATCGGTCTAGCGCGCGCTATGGTCATGGAGCCGGAGCTTGTTATCGCTGACGAGCCTATCTCCGCCCTTGACGTTTCCATTCGCGCACAGGTGCTCAACCTGATGAAGAAATTTCAGAAGGAAATGGACACGTCCTATCTGTTTATCGCCCATGATCTTTCCATCGTCCGGTTTATCTCGGATCGTATTGCCGTTATCTATAAGGGCGATATTGTGGAGATCGCTGATGCGGAAGAACTTTTCGACTTCCCGCTTCACCCCTATACGCGTTCGCTTATTTCCGCCATTCCGATTCCCGATCCCAGACTGGAGAAGAACAAGCAGCTCTTTACCTATGATCCTTCCGTTCATGATTACTCCACCGAGAGTCCCGAGCTGGTCGATATCGGTAACAACCATTTTGTCTACGGCAGCCCCTCTGAAATTGCGGAGTACAAGCGGATCCGTGAGCGCGGTGTGCCCATTAAGCCCGTCAAGATTCTTACAGAGGAGGAAAAAGCCAGGCTGGACGCCGAAGCTGGGCCGATCAACGATGTAGTGGATGAAGCCATTCTGGAAACGCCGCTGCACGACACCGGCAGTCTTTGGTACACCATCGGTGCTTTCTTCCTGCCGATCATCGGCATTATCGCCGGTCTGATATTCAAGAAGAAAAATCACATACGCAACTTCAAGGCCTGTATCAAGGGCGCACTCATCGGCATTGGTATTTTTGTGCTGATTGTGGTGCTTTTCCTGATCTTGCTTTGGACGGCAACCCTCTGACGGCATGGGTTGGTTCACCACAGGGAGAGGCTATTCCTCCGAGCCGCGCATCAAGCGCATTGATCTTGCGAAGGAAAGCCCTAAAAGTTTTAAAATCAAGGCGGCAGCGGCAATTATGCTGGCTGCCGCCGGTATTTTGTCGTTTGCCTGGGCTGTCAACGGTCTGCTTTCCCGTGATCCCGGCTGGACCGAGATCGAGGCGAATCATTCGGAAGAACCGACGTGCGCGGGCGATTTTGTCTTCTATTACAACGTGGGCGCGGACGGCAGCTCCCCTGCGGAGCAGTTCAAGACCTTGGCTGCCATATACGGTGATGCTGCGATCCGGGCGGAAAAGCTATTTTCGGCGACGGTCGCGGACGATGAGATTCACGGTCTGGAAATGCTGAATGCCAATGTCAACAAGCCGGTTGTTCTGGAAAAAGAGGTGTATGACGCGCTTGCGCTTCTGCAAAAAAACAAAAGCCGCGAGCTGTTTCTGGCGCCGGTTTACGAGCAGTACAGCACGCTCTTTTTTTGCGGGAATGACGACGAAGCCGCGATCCTTGATCCCCGTATCAATGAAGAACAGCGAGAAATCATCTCCGACATCATCGCCTACACCTCAGATCCCCAACAGATAGATATCGTCCTCGGAGAGGACTGTCATGCGACGCTTCTGGTATCTGATCAATACCTTGCGTATGCAAAGGAAAACGGAATAGAAACATTTATTGATCTCTTTTGGATGAAGAACGCGTTTGCCGCTGACTATATGGCCGAAAGGCTGGCGGCAGCGGGCTTTACCGAGGGGTATATCTCCTGTGGCGATGGATTTACCAGAAATCTGGGCGGCTCTGTTTCGCTGAATTCCAGCGTATTTGACCGCGTGGAAAAAACGGTTTATCCGGCTGCCACGCTTCAGTTCGGAGCTGTGAAGAGTGTCGTTGTGTTTCACGACTTCCCCGCGGGCAGGACGAATGACGCGCTGTATTATCAGTACGCGGATGGGCGTATGGTGACGCCGTATATCGCTGTGTCGGACGGACTGTGCAGGGCGGCGGTGAGCAATCTCACTGTGTCATCCGATTCAATGGGCTGCGCCGCGACAATGCTTGCGGCAAAGCAAGCGTATTTTTCCGAAAAATTCCAGGCGAAGCAGCTGCAAAAACAGCTTGGCGATCCATACAGCTTTGCCTTTACGAAGGACAGCACCGTCTTTTTCAGTTCCTCTGGGATCAGCGTGGAAAAACTGCTGAATGACGGCAATATCGCTTACACCGCCAAGATGATCGGCAAGCAGCCGGAAAATCAGTAATATATCCGACAGACGTCCTTTTGAATAAACGAAGGGCGTCTGTTTTGTTAAGAAGGTGCAATGGAGTGAATTATCAGCAGATCAACGCCGAGGTAATCGACAGATGGGTGGACGAAGGCTGGGAATGGGGCGTTCCGACCGGTCATGACGCCTTTGAAGCCGCGAAGGCGGGAGAGTGGGACGTCAGGCTGACGCCGGTCAGATGGGTGCCGCACGAATGGTTTGGCGATCTTCAAGGTCAAAGGGTGTTGGGGCTTGCCAGCGGCGGCGGCCAGCAGATGCCTGTATTTGCCGCTCTCGGCGCGGAATGTACCGTTCTGGATTATTCCCACCGGCAGCTTCAGAGCGAGAGGATGGTTGCAGAGCGGGAAGGATATTCCATTTGCGTTGTCAAAGCCGACATGACCAAGCCGCTGCCGTTCGCGGACGGGAGCTTTGACCTGATATTTCATCCCGTGTCGAATTGCTACGTGGAAGAGGTGGAACCGATCTGGCGGGAATGCTTCAGAGTGCTCAGACCCGGCGGAGTGCTTCTGGCGGGATTGGACAACGGCGTCAATTTTCTTTTCGATGGTGACGACGAGCGGGAAGTAGTGAATTCCCTGCCCTTCAATCCCCTTCAAAATCCGGAACAGATGCGCCAGTTGGAGGCGTGTGACGGCGGCATTCAGTTCTCGCATACGCTGGAGGAACAGATTGGCGGCCAGCTCCGGGCGGGATTCTGTCTGACCGACCTCTATGAGGACACCAACGGCGAGGGAAGGCTGCATGAGATGAATATTCCGTCCTTTATCGCCACCAGAGCGGTCAGACCGCTCTGAGATACCGCTGAACATCAACCATACGCCCTGTACGGCTTTTTGGCCGCGCGGGGCTTTTTTCTGCCCTCATTAACAGAATTGCCGAAAAAATCGAATTTCTTTTAGTGCATTGTGGGCTTGAATAATGGCGTGTTTTGCGGTATAATAAACAAATAAACCCATGTTATTTTGAGAAATGCGGCTTGAAAAAAGCCTTTGAAAGCAAGGTGCCAATTGATGCAGGATATGGTCGAACGCATTGTGGAGATGGATAAACGCGCCCGCGAGCTGACCGACGAAGCCAAGCGGCTGCGCGTCGGCTCCGAGGACAGGATCCGGGCCAAGAAGGAAGAGCTTCGCCGCGCCTACCGTGACAAGGCGGATGAACGTGTGGCGCTCATCCGGAAGGCGGAGGCAAGAAACGCCGAAATGGAACTCAAGGCGATCCTCGAACGCCAGAAGGAAACGCAGCGTCAGCTTGACGCGCTTTACGCCGAGAAGGGCGACGAATGGGTGAGTGCCATTGTCGCGCGCGCCACGGGAGATGATAAATAATGTCACAAGCCTCCAATGTGCTGCTCACCAAGAGCCGCGCGATGTTTGGCAAGCGGCTGACCGCGCAGAATATCACCGAGCTTCTGGGGTGCCAGACGGTCACCGAGGTGGCGGCCTATCTCAAGAACAACACCCATTACGCCTACGCCCTGCGGAATATCGACGACTCCAATGTCCACCGCGGGCAGTTGGAAGCCGCGCTTGACGACCTTATGCAGAGCGAGCTGACCGCGCTTTCCAAATACCGTGTTGACGCGGGGGAATATATGCGTTCCTTCATGGTGTACAGTACGCAGATCAGGGAGATACTCAAATTCCTCCGTCTGCTGTCGGCGGGCAGAGCGAGCGAATATGTCTTTGCCATGCCGCGATACTTTGTCAAGCGGGACGGGCTGGACCCCATCCGGATGGCGCAGGCCAAGAATTATGACGAATTCCTCCGTGCCATAAGCGGAACGGTTTTTTACAGGATCCTGCGGAATATTGCCGTCACGGACGAAGGCACCATTGATTACACAATGATCGAGCACGCGCTGTATTCCCACCTTTTCAGCTACGCCGGATCGGTGATCAACAAGCATTTCCACGGCAGCGCGAAGGAAGACCTGCTGAGCCTTCTGGGGACGCGCAGCGAGTTGGCGAGCTTCCTGAACATTTACCGGTTCAAGAAATACTACAAGGCTTGCGGCGACGATCTGGCGCGCTCACTGGTTTTCGATTTCAATTACAGGATATCCAGAAAGACGTTTGACAAGATGCTTCTTGCCGAAACAGCCGGGGAAGTGCTGGAAATATTCCGCACGGAAACCTTCTACGGCAGGGAACTGGGCGAGATCGACGAGGAATACATCGATCAGGTGGTCAACCGGCTGAGCTACAAACGGGTGCGGCACCTGAT
>CADCON010000127.1 GCA_902803035.1 uncultured Ruminococcus sp. | reverse complement strand
TTTCGCCGCCAAAAAGGTGGACCCCGACGCGGTCATCATCGGCGAGGTTTGGGAGGCCGCCAGCAATAAGATCGCCTATGGCCAGCGCAGGCGTTACCTTCTCGGCAAGCAGCTCGATTCGGTCATGAATTACCCCTTCAAGGACGTCATTCTCGGCTTCCTCACCGGCTGGTCGGGCGACGAAGCCATCGAGGTCGTCAACAACATCATCGAGAATTACCCACCGCAGGTCACCCGCCTGCTGATGAATTCCCTCGGCACCCACGACACCGAGCGCGCCATCACCATTCTCGCCGGCGAACCCGCCCATAACCGCGGGCGAGAATGGCAGTCGCAGGCTGTGATGTCGCCTGAGCAGCGCAGACGCGGCATTGTCAAGATGAAGCTCGCCACCGTGCTGCAATACACCCTTCCGGGTGTGCCCTGCATCTATTACGGCGATGAAGCGGGCGTGGAAGGCTACAAGGATCCCTTCAACCGCCGTACCTATCCATGGGGCAAGGAAGACACTGGACTGATCTGCTGGTACAAAAAACTCGGCGAGCTGCGCAGGGACGTTGACTGTCTGACTGACGGAGAATTTGAAGTGGTCAAGTGCCGCGACGCGGTCATGTCCTTTGTCCGCAGGGGAAAGAAGGATTCGATCTTCGTGGCGGTCAACCGTTCGGACTTCAACACCCACCACATCGACGTTCCCAAGGGCTTCGGCGGCGCGCGCACCGTATTGGGCAAAGCCTCGGTCTGCAACGGCGTCATCACCATTCCGCCCATGAGCTGTATTGTGCTCAGAGCCAACAATTTCTCCATGTTCAAATGAATCGCGCGGCTCTTCGGCCGGCGCTGATACATCATCCGCGGCATTCATCTCACGCCGGACATTTGCTTGAAAAAGTGAATGTCCGGTTTTTTTTGCGTTCATTCGTAGCGCGGCAAATCCGCCGGAAATGACAACATCTTTAACAAAATTCTGTTGCAATTGCTTCATCGCGGTGATATAATGATATATGTATGCAATATGACAGATAACCGTCATATTGCGCCCCATTCCATCATCCAAAAAGGAGCTGCTTTTTTATGGCATCCATCAATATCCTGCCTGAACATTACATCAACCGCGAACTGAGCTGGCTGGAATTCAATCACCGCGTCATGATGCAGGCGGTGGCGGATGAAAATCCCGTCTTTGAGCGGATCAAATTCCTCTCTATCGTTACATCGAATCTCGATGAATTTTTCATGGTGCGTGTGGCGTCCATACGCGACCAGCTCCGCGCAAAATACGACGCTGTCGACCCTTCTGGCATGACCCCCAAGCAGCAGCTCATCGCCATCAGCGAACGCACGCACGAGCTGTGCGAAATGGAATATTCCATCTATCACAAGTCGATTCTTCCCGAACTGCGCTCCAACGGCATTTCCATTGTCCACGCCGACGCGCTCATGGACGACCAGGTGCGCTTCTGCAAGAGCCTGTTTGACAACGCCATTTATCCCGTGCTGACCCCGCTCGCCGTCGACCGCAGCCATCCCTTCCCGCTGATTCTCAACAAGAGCCTGAATATCGGCGTGCTTCTCGACTGCGGCGCGGACAGCAAGCCCGTATTTGCCACCGTGCAGGTTCCGGATAACCTGCAGCGGCTCATCAAGCTGCCCTCCGAGAGCGGCTATATCTTCATTCCCATCGAGGAAATCATCCGGATGAATATCGCCAAGCTCTTCTCCGGTTATTCGGTCATCGATTGCGTACCCTACCGCATTACCCGCAACGGCGACCTTTCCTTTGACGAGGAGGAGGCCATTGACCTTCTCAGCGAAATCAAGAATTCCCTCAAGGCGCGCAAACGCGGCTCGGTCATCCGCCTGGAAATCGCCCGCGGTGCCAATCCCCGTATGCTGCGATTCCTCCAGAAAAAGCTGGAAATCGAAAAGCGCGACATTTACGAGATCAACGGCCCTATCAATCTGACCTTCCTCGTCAAGCAGCTCTATTCGCTGCCTGGATTCGAGCATCTCAAGGACAGACCCTACACGCCCAGAATCTGCCGCGAGCTTCGCGGCAATGAGAGCATTTTCAGCATCATCGCCCGCAAGGACATTCTGATGTACCACCCCTACGACAGCTTCGACCCGGTGGTTAGACTTCTCGACGAAGCCGCCGATGATCCCGACGTCCTGGCCATCAAGCAGACCCTCTACCGCGTATCCAACAACAGCCCCATTGTCGCCGCCCTGGAACGCGCCGCCGACAAGGGCAAGCAGGTCACCGCGCTGGTGGAGGTCAAGGCGCGGTTCGATGAGGAAAACAACATCGAATTCGGCGAACAGCTCTCCCGCATGGGCGCGCACGTCATTTACGGCGTCGCCGGGCTTAAAACACATTCCAAGATCACCCTCATCGTCCGCCGCGAAGCCGACGGCATCAAGCGTTATCTGCACCTCGGCACAGGCAATTACAACGACGTCACCGCCCGCATCTACACCGACTATTCGCTTCTCACCGCCGACCGCCAGCTCGGCGAGGACGCGACGGTCTTCTTCAATTCCATCACCGGATACTTCCGCGCCCCCGTCATGCAGAAGCTGATCATGGCGCCCCACGCGCTGCGGCTCACCTTCACCAACCTGATCCGCACCGAGAAAAAGAAGGCGCGCGCGGGTCAGCCCGCGGCGATTTTTGCCAAAATGAATTCGCTGGCCGATCCCGACATCGTGCGGGAGCTTTTCAAGGCGGCGGCGGCCGGCGTGAAAATCCGGCTCTTCGTGCGCGGCATTTGCTGCCTGCGCCCCGGCATTCCCGGACTCAGCGAGAATATCGAGGTGCGCTCGGTCGTGGGACGCTTCCTTGAGCACAGCCGCGTGTACCTCTTCGGCGCGGAAGGCACCGAGCAGAAGCTCTTCCTCAGCTCCGCCGACTGGATGACCCGCAATCTCGACCACCGCGTCGAGCTTCTCTTCCCCATCGAGGACGAGGACGTCTTCGCCCAGATCAAGCATGACATCGACGTGTACTGGAGCGACACCGTCAAATCCCGCAGGCTCGGCAGCGACGGCTCCTACCACCGCATTCCCGGCGAAGAGCTGAACGCGCAGGAGTCACTCATCGATTACGATTACGACGATGAGGAAGAGGACACCTCCTACAACGAGGACAAAATCGTTTATCACGCCGAACTGGAAGAAGGCTATGAGGACGGAATGTCGGACGAAGAGATCGCCGATTATGACGAATACCACGAGGGAGCGGACGACGAAGACGACGACGAGGACGAAATCGGCGAAGCACCCGTCTACGGCAGCGCGTTCGGCGCGTACAATTACCGCTACGAATACGGTTACATCGGCGACGATGACGACGAAGACGACGATGACAACGACGACGGCGGCGTCAGGTAAATTTCCCGTCCGCCTGCCGAATATCATAACAAAAAAAGGAAGATGATCATGCGGTCTATTCTACCGGGCAGAATGGCAGATGGCTTCAATGACCTGAAAAGGCGGCTGAAAAACCGTTCTCCGGGTATGTCGGCGGGCATAGCGGTATGTCTTTCGATGATCGCCACGCTGCCGCTCCCCACGTTTCTTTCCGACCATTCCATCGGCTTTTCCAACAGCTTCCTGTCGGTCGCTTTTGCCGTGGTTCTGTTTCTGCTTTTCAGGAATTATCTTGAACGCGGCCACGCCAAACGGGAGCTTGCGCTGACCCATCTTTTCGGATTCCTGCTGTCCTGCATGACCGCCATGGGCAGCGCGGTGGAGCGCACCGGGCAATTTTTCCCCGTAAGCACCGCCATGCTGTTTGCCATCCTGCTGTACACCCATGTATTTGCCTGCGCGGTGTCGCTCCTGTGGTTCCGGCTTTCAGAGCTGGAGCAAAAGGAAATGACCTTTTCCCCCAGCGGGAATTCCCCCGCGTCAAAGCTGAACAGGTGCCTGCTTTACATCATGACGCATCGCTGGCTGATCGCGCTGATACTGCTGCTGTGCTGGCTGCCCTGCTGGCTCGCGCTGTTTCCGGGCGGGTTCTGCTATGACACGGAGAATGAATTCAATCAGCAGTTTCTCACCTACAAGAGCGATTTTCCCCGCCTTCATTCCGCGCTGATCATTGGCTGCCTGAACGCCGCGCACGCCCTCTTCGGCTCTTACAACGCCGGCATTGCCATTTACGCCGCGGTTCAGATGGTCGCTTTCTCCGCGATGTTTGCTGATATGCTGGCGACATTCCATCGTAAGAAGCTGCGTCCCGGCATTCTTCTTGTCCTCGCGGCGTATTTCGCGTTTTTCCCGGTCATCGCCCTTATTGTGACCCACATCGGAAGGGATACGCTCTTTGCCGGACTGCTGACCTACCTTGGATTTCTCTTCTACCAGCTCGCCTCCGATTCGCGGGAATTCTTCAGCAGAACCGGGAAGCCCCTGCTGTTGGGAGCCGTGCTTTCCCTCACCATTCTCTCCAGAAACAACAACAGTGAAATCATCATGCTCGCGCTCCTTGTGATCATGAACGCGGTGGTGCTGATAAAGACCCGCCGCCGGCATTCAAAGGGAATCCGCGCGTTCGTTGTGTCCAATATTTTTGTCTTTGTTTTCCTGTCGCTCGCCCTGAATGCCATATGCCAGCCCATTACCGGCACCAACCTCCGGGCATCCATGTCGCTTGTGTCACAGACGCTCGTGAGGGCATATATTGATGAGCCGGAAAAATGGACGGAACAGGACAGGGCGGATTTTGAATATCACATTAATATGGAGCATTTCAGGTACTGCGCCGAATGCGCCGATTATTCCAAAAATCTTCTCCGGAACATCAAAGGAGCCGGCAACGGCGTGAGATTTGTCAGACTGTGGCTGAGAATGGGGGTAAAATGCCCCGGCTCGTATCTGAACGCTTTTGTGGCACAGACCAGGTATATGTGGTATCCCGACAGCCTGATTGACGGATACGTCCGGGCCGAACTGTATGAAACGGAAAAATGCTACTTTTCAACCGGCGTATCCAATCCCGGTCATAGAATCTCTCTCTGGCCCCGTGGCGAAGCATTCTACTGGCAGTTGTCCCGGTCGGTGAACTTTGAAAAAATCCCGCTGCTGTCCATGCTGTTTTCGATAGGATTTCAGTACTGGCTGCTGCTCCATTGCGTTTTCTACGCGATCTACAGGCGCAGAAAACGTCTGCTGCTTCCTTTGGGCGCCATGATGGTCTACCTCTTCTTCTGCTTCTTTATCCCGATCGTACTCATGCGGTATTTTATGCCGCTGTTTCTCTTCTTCCCCCTCACGGTCGTGATGACCATTCATCCGGCGTTGCCCGCCGGGGAGAAGGCCGCCATTGTCCCGGAATTATCTCAGGAAACCGCTGAATAATGGCTTGACCGGCCGGATAAGCCCCTAGGACAGGGCGATAACCGACATTTTCAATGATTCCACATAGAAAGCTGTGATTCACATGACAGACCAACTGCCGCAGGATACCATCATGCTTCTCAGCGTGATCAACACAAAGCTGCGCGACCGGTATGCCGATCTCGACGCGCTCTGCGACGATCTGGGCGTGAACCGGACGGAAATCACCGACGCGCTCGCCGCTGCCGGGTACCGCTATGACCCGCAGCTCAACCGCTTTATCTGATTATTCTGACATGGAGGCTGACAGAAATGGAACTTCATGAAACGCAGACCGAACAGAACATCGCGCTGCTGACGGGAGTGGATCTGGGCGAGCCGGACACGGAGGAATCGCTGGAAGAGCTTCGGGAGCTTGCCCGCACCGCCGGAGCGGAAATTGCCGGCGTTCTCTGCCAGAAGCGTCCCGCGCCCGACCCCGCCACCTGCGTCGGCTCCGGATTCCTTCAGGAAATGGCGGAATTCTGCCGCGCCAACGATGTCAATCTCATTATCTTCGACCGCGAACTGTCGCCCGTCCAGATGCGCAATATTGAAGAGGCGACCGACGTTCGCACCATCGACCGCACCATGCTGATTCTTGACATTTTCGCCGGAAGGGCGCGCTCCAATGAGGGCAAGCTGCAGGTGGAACTGGCGCAGCTGAAATATATGCTGCCGCGGCTGACCGGCAAGGGCATTGCCATGAGCCGTCTGGGCGGCGGCATCGGCACACGCGGCCCCGGTGAAACCAAGCTGGAAACCGACCGCCGGCACATTCACCGCCGCATTGACACCCTCAAGGAGCGGCTCGAAGAGGTCGCCCGGCAGCGCGGCAGACAACGCGACCGCCGCAAGCGCGACGGCATTGTGACCGTTGCCATCGTGGGTTACACCAACGCCGGCAAGTCCACGCTTCTCAATGCCCTGACCGACGCGGGCGTGCTGTCGGAGGATATGCTCTTTGCCACCCTCGATCCCACCGCCCGCGCGCTGGAACTGCCTTCGGGAAGCAGCGTCATGCTGGTCGATACCGTCGGATTCATCCGCCGGCTGCCGCACCACCTCATTGAAGCGTTCAAATCCACACTGGAGGAAGCGGTGCAGGCGGACATCATTCTGAATGTCTGCGACTGCGCTTCTCCCGTTTTCCGCGACCATCTGAGCATTACACGCAATATTCTCCGCGAGCTGGGCGCAGGCGCCAAGCCGATCATCACCGTGCTCAACAAGACCGACGCCGCCGATCCTGACAACCTGTGCGGCGTGGAAGGGGTAAGAATCAGCGCGAAAAACGGCGAGGGCTTTGACCGCCTTCTCGCCGCGATTGAGAACGCCCTTCCGGTGCAGAAAGTCCGCGTCAGCCTGCTCTTTCCCTTCAGCGATATCGGACAGTCCTCTGTCATCAGGGACAACGGCACCGTGCTCCGCGAGGAATACACCGACAGCGGCCTTCTCATTGACTGCCTGATCGACAAGGTGACAGCCGACCGCATGAAGGCTTATTGTATCAACGATCCGTAATTTCATTTGAATTTAATACAAATCGGAATGTCTGGTGTTTTCCAATTCCTTCCGGTCATTTCCATCATAGAAAATGTCCTGCATTATTCCTCTGATGAAAGAATGATGCAGGGCTTTTTTGCGTATTTCGGGGAAAAATAAATTTGCCCGGACGTTTTCGGGCGAGTTTTTTTGAATGAAAGGAAGGATAATAATGTCAGGTAACAAAACCCGCCTTTATACCGGCGTATTGGCGCTTGCGCTCTCGCTTGTCTTTGCGGCGGGCAGCCTGAGGAATGCCGCCGCGTCCGGAAAAAAACGCGGCACGCAAGCGCACGATCAATCCCGTACCTCATCCTCCACAAGGATGACAGAACCGACCGCGCCGCAGCCGGACATTTCCTCCCTCAGCTCCCAAAAAATCTGCTGGGGACAGGGCAGGAATTTTGACCAGCGCAACCGTCCGCGCGACGCGGTCACCTCGCAGGAGAAATACGGCGGGCTGGGCGGCGTCTTCATCGATCTCAGCGAATCCGGCCGGAAAAAAATCTACCTCACGTTCGATGAAGGCTACGAAAACGGCTACACCGCGCCCATTCTCGATACGCTGAAGGAGAAGAATGTCAGGGCGGTGTTCTTTATCACCGGGGATTACGCCAGGCGTGAAGGGGAATTGGTGCATCGCATGATTGACGAGGGGCAGATCGTGGGCAACCACACGTGGCGGCATTATTCTATGCCGGAAAAATCAGAAGACGTCTGCCGCGAAGAAATCGGCCTGCTGCATGACTACGTCAGGGACAATTTCGGCTGCGAAATGACGCTTCTCCGGCCCCCGAAGGGCGAATTCTCCGAAAAGACGCTGGCGCTCGCCTCTCAGATGGGCTACCGCACCTGCCTTTGGAGCTTTGCCTATAAGGATTGGGACGCCAACGCGCCCGGCGACCCGGCGCAGTCGCTCCGGAAGCTCACCGACAGGCTGCACGACGGGGCGGTCTATCTGCTCCACGCCGTATCGCCCACCAATGCCGCCATTCTCGGCGAATTCATCGATCAGGCGCGCGCGCAGGGCTATGAATTCGCCGTGCTGTGACACCAAAAACGGCGGCGGACAACCAAAAAAGGGCGTTGCCCCGGCGCCGGAAATCATCCGGCAGGGACAACGCTCCTTTGTATGGTCACCTTACCACTGTAAAACGCCGCAGAAAGGCCAATTACTGGTACGGATAAACATAGTTCTGGTAATACTCCCAATACATATCATAATTGATGTGGTTCCGGACGATGATGTCCACCGCTCTCTGACGATCGACTGTCCAGCGGGCAAGCCGCTTCTCGTCGCCGGTAAAGAGATCCTGTCTGTCGGCGATATAGGCAATGGCGAGCTTGGCACGCTGCCTTACCGCTTCCTGCGGTGCCTCCTTCATCAGGCGTTCGAGCTGCGGGATAGCCGCCGCCGAAAGATCCTCGGCGATGTAATTGATGTCAATCTTGTTGGCATTCGGGTTCGCCAGATACTGGTCGACATTGTACTTGGCAACGAAACCGTCCACATTGAAGAAGCAGTAGACCGCCGCTGTCAGCGCGAGAACGCTTCCCACGACAGCCGAAACGCTGAGATGATCAAAAATGATCCTGAGCGCGATGACGATGTCGACAATTGCCATCAGCGCGATCAGCACGGCGGCATTAAAGCGGGAATCCGTGAGATGAAACGCCCCGATATAGATGAGCAGACGGCGGGCAGCCGAAATAATAATCACAGCGTTGCTGGCGGTGATGATCAGAAGAGCCACCTTGACATAAACCGGAAGCTCCCCCTTCCCGTTGTTCTTCGTCAGCATACATACCACCGCGATGACGATGGTTGTCACCACAATGACAAACACCAGCTCAAAGAATCCCCTGCGGCTGTATTCCGCGAGATTCAGACCCTCCGGCAGGCTGCCGATGCCGGCAAAGAGATAGGTGAACTGCACCGCGACAAACACCAGATAAACCACGCTCGCCGCAAACAGCACCGTGGCGGTGATGATCGGGTCAAACACTCTTCTGGCCTGCTTGTCGGAGGATTCCTTATGATATCCGGCGCGCAGCGTGACCACCAGCGGCATGATATAAAGCATGACGATAATCGTGAGGAAAATATCCGCCAGCACTCTCAGGGGATTGATATTCAGCACGGTGAGGATATTTCTGACCCATCTTTTGAACATCTCGTCTGCAAAGGCGAAGAGCGTGATCAGGATAAACACGACGGGAATGGAAATCGCCGCGCCGAACGCGATCTTGCGGGCGGTCCTGTTCTTCTTGACGCCCTTGTCCTTGCCGCCGAAAACAGCGGAAAGGGTGGTGCCGAGATTCATGAAGGGATACGCGAAGTAATTGGCAAGCGTGTCGATGAAAAGCTGGAAGGTAAACGGCTTACCGGAAGTGGCATTGGCAATAAGGGTGGTCTGCACCGTTGCGATGATGAAGGAAGACATCAGTCCGATGAGCACAACGCCGATATCCGAGAAGAAGGAGAACGACAGCAGAATCAGGACCTGCGGGATAAAGAGCAGCCATCCGAAAAGCGAAAACTGCTTCTTGCGCCCGATGGTGATAAAGGGAATGTAAATCAGATAAAACGCCAGTCCCATCACGGTAATTCCCACGCCCGTGTGGAAGGAAAGCAGCGACCTTCCGCAAATCCAGCCGAATATCACGGACAGCAGCACGAACAGGCCGATTTTCATCGTGCTGACCGCCTCATCCGCCTTTGCTTCATAGGGCGGTATGACGCGCTGCACAGGGCTCGGAATCACTGTCACCGGGGGCGCGTAGACCTGCTGCACAACCGGCTGCTGCGGCATTGGCTGCTGTACCGGCTGCTGAACCGGAACTGCCGGATACTGCTGCGGATAGACCGGCTGCTGCGGATAGACCGGCTGCTGCGGATAGACCGGCTGCTGCGGGTAGACCGGCTGCTGCGGCACGGCATTGCCCGGGACATTCTGTCCGCCGACGTTGGGATTGTTCATAACACTCTCTCCTTTATGATTGAATATACTGTCGCCGCAGGTTTTCACCGCGGACGATTACTTATTCTGCAGGTTCTGCATCAGCTGTGCGCGGTACTGATCGGCAGCCTGCTTATACTTGCTCTCCTTCTCCGGCTTGACCGTCTTACCGATGAATTTTCTCGCCGACTTCCACGACTTTCTCAGCGTTTCGGAGAGCAGCCCCTCGACATATTCAATGCGCTCCTGACCGGTAATGCTGTTGAGAATGGTCATGGTAATAATGCTCTTGACGTCCATATCGCCGGAATCATACATCTTGCTGAGGAAGGCGAAGAATTCCTCCGCCTGCGGCTTTCTGCTCTTGTCGCTGAGAAGCCTTGCGACGGCCGAAATGACGACCTCCTCGCAGAATTTGTTCGGGAGAAGCATCCCGAAGTACTCCTTGTGCATGAGAAGCGGCTCGCGGCATTCGGGCAGAACGCCGGGAATGCGGTTGACGAAATACACCGCCGAGGTGTCGTCATTCTCGCGCTCCTTCCTGCTGAGCTTGCGGGCGGAGTCGGGAATCAGCGAAACGGGAGCGGGCGCGCCCATCGTGTCGGCAAATTCATTGGCCACCGAGCCTGCCTCGCGGAGATCGACGATATTGTCGCCCGTCGGCTCGTAGAAATAGCTCTGGATCTGCTGATAGCCGTCCTCTCCGCAGTCCGCTTCTCCGGTAAAGAGAAAGAATCTCTTGACGTCGGGCGAATACACAATCTTCACATTGGTTGTGCCGTTGGTGAGAATAGCGGTTTCCTGATTATCCTTTGTGTCAGAAAAAACAGCGGAATAGCCGTTCATGTTCTCAATAAATCTGGATACCGCCGCATCAAAAAATACGCTCATTTCAGTAATTGCTCCTTTAACCATTGTTTTTTTCTTGCTTAGAGTATAGTCCTTTCGTCGGCGTTTGTCAATAAAAATTTGTCGTTTTTCAATAAGTTTACAAATTCTTAACGCCATTTCCGGTTTATACACCTATTCAGGGTATATTATAGCATATCGATTCCGATTATTCAATGAATTATTTGTTATTTTGCCATAAACAAAAATACCGGGGAGAATGGTGCTTCTTCCCGGTATTTTATCGATGAATCGTCCGAAAGCATTACTTCTTCAGCGCGGCGATCATGGAGATGCCGTCAACGGATACGCTGCCGCTGACTGTCGCAAGCAGGTCGGTTCCCGCCTTTTCGCCGTTGACATAAACCTCCCACTCGCCCTCCGGCAGTTCAAATTCCACCGCGTCGCGGTTGGCATTGTAAATCACCATCAGATCGCGGTTGTCGCCATCGGAATTGCCGTCAATCCTGAAGGCCACCATATTCGCGGCCGGACAGTCGAGGAATTTCAGGTAATCGCAGACCTGCGCGGCTTTGTCGAATCTCAGCGAGCCGTGCGCCTTGCGGAAGGCGATAAGCCCCTGATAGTAACGGAAAACGTCTATGTATTCCGCCTTGCGCCGCCAGTCGATGTTGTTCACCTTGTCGGGAGAGCGGAAGCTGTTTTCGTCGAAGCCGCCGATTTCCTCATTGTACTTGGTGCGAAGGAAGTCCTGACCGAGCTGGATGAAAGAAAGTCCCTGCGCGGTGAATACGATGCCCGCCGCAAGCTTATCCATCCTTATGCGTGTTGCCTCGTCGTCCTCCGGATTGGAGGTGGCGAGCTTATCCCAGATGGTAAGGTTGTCGTGCGCCTCCACGTAATTGACCGCCTGCGAAGGATTGAGTGCCCAGCCTTCATCGGAATAGTTGACCTTGCTCATGTCGATGCCGGGAAAGTCAATGCAGCCCACCAGACCGAATTTGACGGTTTCCTCAAAGTTTTCCGCGCCGCTGACGAAGCCCTTTTCCTTCAGCTCAAAGACATGACCCTTGATGCCGTCGCGGATATCGACGCTGAAAGCTCCCACGCGGGGATACTGCCTGGCATTGCGCCTGAGGGCGCGCAGCTCATCGGGAATGCCGCATTCGCCGCCGGTCCAGCCCTCTCCGTAGACAATGATGGTGGGGTCGATCCTGTCCAGCTCCTTGCGGATCTCATTCATGGTCACGATATCGTGAATGCCCATGAGGTCAAAGCGGAATCCGTCGAGCATGAATTCCGATGCCCAGTAGATGACGGAATCCACAATGTACTTGCGGCACATCGGGCGGTCGGAGGCGGTTTCGTTGCAGCAGGCGGAACCGTCATAGAAGGTGCCGTCCTCCCGCGTGCGGTGATAGTAGTGCGGAACGGTCATATTGAGATAGCTGCCCTCGGCGAACATGGTATGATTGTAGACGACGTCCATGACGACGCGGATGCCGTTCTGATGGAGAGCCTGCACCATCTGCTTGTACTCGTTCACGCGGACCGCGCCTTCGTAGGCATTGGTGGAATAGGAGCCTTCGGGGGCGTTGTAATTGAGCGGATCGTAGCCCCAATTGAACTGCGGGACATCCAGCTTGGTTTCATCAACGGTGTAATAATCATAGGAGGGAAGCAGCTGCACGTGGGTCACGCCCAGTTCCTTCAGGTGATCCACGCCGATCAATGTGCCGTCGGGAAGCGTCTTGCCTGTTTCGGTGAAGGCGAGGAATTTGCCGGGGAAGCTGCTCTTCGCGCTGGGATGATTGGAGAAATCCCTGACGTGGGTTTCATAGACCACCGCGTCAGTGGGGCGGCACTTACCGAAACGCGGGCGGGAGGTATCGCGGAATCCCTGCGGATCGGTTGCTTTCAGGTCGATGACCATACCGCGCAGACCGTTGGCGCCGACAGCCTTGGCATAGGGATCGACGACCTCGTTGGTCTTGTCGTCAACAGTGACGCTGTAGGTGTAATACAGGCCGTTCTGGTCGCCCTCCATGAGGTAGCGCCATGTGCCGTTTTCCGCCGGTTCCATGTCGATGGTGTCCAGCCGGTCGCCGCCCAGCCCCTCGCGGAATAAATTCAGCACCACCTTTGACGCGGTGGGCGCCCAAAGCCTGAATTCCGTCCTCTTCGGGGAATACAGCGCGCCGAGCGAGCCGCCGTAATAATATTTTTCATTGAATTCCTTCGTGTCAAAGATATTTGCCATAAGAAAAAAAACCTGCCCTTCAGATTGTTATCAGTATTATAGCACACAGCCGTGCGGTTTTCTATATTTTTTCAATAATTTAATCAATTGAACACCTAAAATTGTGCACGAATTGTGTCGAAAAAATTAGGCAGTTTTTCGCGTCGGAATCCGTACGGCGCGCACCGCCGTGTGATACCGCATCGGCAGAAAAAAGTAAAAAATCCGTTAAGACGGCAAATATTATTGAAAATCCGCCGCTGAGGTAGTATAATATGCAACATAGTATCATTGAATCTTTTATTGATGGAGATGAGGCGATTGGCACAGGAACACCGCTCTGCTTCGGCTGACGGCAAACAATTTTTCTTTATCATCAGCGCTTCACAGGATTCCGACGCCGTTTACGACATCTGCTGCGAAATGACCGCGCGCGGCATTCCGATCTGCTATGACGACGGGCTGCCTTCGGAGAAAAAGGGAAAGAAGGAGATCGACGCGCGCGTCAGGGACTGTCGCGAGGTCATTATTTTTGTAGACCGCGATTTTTCATTGAGGCAGAATTACCAATTGAAATACGAATATGTCGCGGCGCAGAGATTCCGCAAGCCCCTCCATATCATCACCCTCGACGACGTGATAAGAGGCGACGATTTCTCTCCGGAGCAGGTGGTGGACGTGTTGGAGGAAATCATCGACTTTTCTCCGAAGCCTCCAACGCAGCCGGAGCCAAAGCAGCAGCAGCAGCCAAAGCAGCGGCCGATTGTCCACGAGCTGCCGGCATTTGACGGAAAAAGCCAGCCAAAGGAAGCCAAGCCCCCCAAGGAGAAAAAGCCCCTGTCCGGCACAATTAAGCGGCTGCTGGCCGCCGCGTTTGTCGTTGCTTTTCTGGGTCTGACGGGTTGGACGGTTTTCCGGCTGCTGACCGGCATCCATAAGCCTGTCACCACCGCCGTAAGTCTGTCCGATCTCGTTGAATTTTCCGGCACGATTGCCAGAGCGAAGGCGTCTGCGGATCCACGGGCGTTCCAGGACGCGATTACCATTTCCATGCTGCGTTACCGCTATTACAAAAAATCAAATTACATGGCGATCACCGGCTACAAGGGCAACAAGTCAATAAAGAAGCTGCGCATACCCGCCACCATAAAGGGCAAACCGGTGAAAAAGATTGATGATCATGCCTTCTATCAATGCGAATACCTGACAGACATAGAGCTTCCCGATTCCGTTACGGTCATCGAAAACAGCGCTTTTGAAGGATGCATCGGCCTGAAACAAATGATTCTGCCTGATTCTGTCAAAAAAATAGGTGACGACGCTTTCAGTACGTGCGTCAATCTGACAGAAATCATCATTCCGTCAAGCGTCAAGATGATTAGCCCCTATACATTCCAGCATTGCAGCACCCTGACAACGGTTCGTCTGCCCGATACGCTCCAATCCATCGGAAACTGCGCCTTTGCTGATTGCAGCGCGCTGACCACGATCAATTTTCCCCATACTCTCCAATCCATCGGGGATAGTGCCTTCTGCAATTGTAGAAAGCTGTCCGTCATCCGCCTGCCTGATTCTGTTGCGGAAATAGGATCCTGTGCTTTCTCAGGGTGCAGCAGTCTGAGGGACTTCAGGATTCCGTCCAAGATAACCGAACTGTATTACGGGCTCTTTTCGTACTCCGGGTTAAAGCGCATCTACATTCCCCCATCTGTCAGCTTCATCGATAGCGAGATTTTTGAGGGCACCGACGGCACTACCGTCTACGGCGAGCCGGGATCGTACGCCGAGGAATACGCCGAGGAATACGGCTACCCATTCAGAAATGGCGATTTGCCTTCAGAGGATAGCAATTAGCGTTTCCACATTTCACAATCCAACCCGCCGCCCATCGCTTCCGATTATGCCAAGCGATGGGCGGTCGTTCATTCCGCGTATTCGTTCAGCAGCGCCAGCTCTCCCTCCTCCAGCGTCCGCCCCGCCCAGCCGGCAAAGGAAGCGCGCATGGCGGAGCCGTTGCCCCAGCTGTTATAGGGTATACTTTCCTCCGACCTCAGCCATCTGAAGAAGGAGCCGCCATAGCCCGCGCGGGGAAAAGCCCTGCCGTATTTCTTGAGCGAGCGCACGATCTGTTCGCAAAGCGTCCTGCGCGCCGTCCCCTGGCATGAAGTGAACCAGTCGTCAGGCAGCGTTTCCAGCGCGTTCATAATGCCGTCCGCGACGGCGCAGGTCATCACCGAATCATCGGTGAACCGCGCGTTTCCGACCGCCATTTCTTCCGGCGCCAGCTTGTACCGGATATTATGCCATTCATAGACCGATCCGGTGGTATCGCCTGTAATGGCTCCCATCATGCGGTATTCCCTTTTTTCATCTGACATACATCATCTCTCCCTTCGTGATTTTACACTTTTTTTCCTTTTGCAGATAAATGTATAACATGATTATAGTGTAATCAGACAAATTTGTATTAACACTATTTTAATTATTTTTTAAAAAAATAATATAGTATATAATATAAAAATCATTGACTTATCCGAAAGTCTTATTTATAATGTAGACAGCGCGACACCTGTCAAAATTCTTCAGGAGGATTTTTCATGTCAGAAAAAACACGTTTTACCGCATTATTTCACAGGCAGCTGAAGAAGAAATCTTGCAGAAAGATTCTTGCGGGAATATCCATCATTCTTGTCATAGCAATGCTTTCAGGCTGCGGAAGCGACAAGCCCGATGATTACGACTATAAACTGACCACCTCCAACGCCACCATTCTTGGTCTTCTGAACAAAGACCTTGAGGAGTTGGACATTCCCGATGACATTGAGGGCATTCCGGTCACAAAAATCGCCAATGATGCTTTTGATCAGTGCACGATCATCACCTCCGTCGATCTTCCCGATACAGTCACGGAAATAGGAAGCAAATCCTTCCGCGGCTGCGTAAGCATGAAAAGCATCGATCTTCCCGATTCTCTTAAAAAAATCGGCAGCGCGGCATTCTCGGAATGTTCGGCTCTGACAAAGCTCGATCTTCCTGAAAGTGTCAGAACTATCGGTCCGTACGCTTTTTCCAATTGCACGAAAATCACAGAAATCGAAATTCCCGAGTCTGTCACGATTATCGATAAGTACGTCTTCTATGGCTGTACCTCGCTCGCCTCTGTAGAACTGCCCAACAAGGTAACAAAAATCAGAAACGCGGCATTCTGCAAGTGCAGCAGTCTGAAAAAGATCAAGCTGTCCAATTATCTTTCCGAGATTTCCAACGCCTCCTTCCAGGGATGCAAAAGTCTGAAAGAGGTAAAGATTCCCAAGTCGGTCAAGAGGATTGCTCCTTACGCTTTCAAGGACTGCAAAGGTCTGACCAGAATCGACATTCCTGCCAGTGTCACCTATATCGGCAATCACGCTTTCGATAACTGCCCGCATCTCACTATTTACGGCGAGAAGGGTTCCAAGGCGGAAGCTCACGCAAGAGCGAATAAAATAAAGTTCAAGGAGCTTTAATTCCTGCATCTCATCCAGTCTGTCGCTATTTTATCATTGAATCCGAAGCATTCAGCAGCCTCGCGGTCTTGTCTTTTCCGCGTGGCTGCTGTTTTGATAGGAAAATCACGCTTCTTTCCGACCGCAGAATCGGCCTGCCGCCGCCGCTTTTGGCTGTCAGAATCATGAATCCTTCAGAAACAGTAAAAAATTATAATTTTTCCTTAAAAAAATCAAAAAAACATCTGTAAAAAACTTAAAGTATATGTTATAATATCAGAATAAGATTATTGCAAATGCTATCAACGCTTGAAAAAAGGGGCAATTGGTAAAAATGTCTGTCAAAATAGGAATGGTCAGTCTCGGCTGTCCGAAAAATCAGGTGGACGCGGAGCTTATGCTCGGCTATCTGGCCGACGCGGGATTTGATCTGGTCGAGGACGCGGCAATGGCGGATGTCGCCATTGTCAATACCTGCGGCTTCATTGAAAGCGCGAAATCCGAAGCGATTGAGGAAATATTGGAGCTTGCCGCCCTGAAGAAGGAAGGACGCATCAAGGCGCTGGTCGTCACCGGCTGCATGGCGGAGCGTTACCGCGACGCCGTTCTGGAGGAAATGCCGGAGGTGGACGCGGTGGTCGGCATCGGCGCCAATCATAAAATCGCGGAAATCATTACGCGCCTGGCGGAAGAAAGCGGCTTCGGCGTTTACGGCGAAAAGGAAGAGCTGCATATGTGCGGCAGGAGAATCCGCACCACCCTTCCCTTCTACAGCTACATCAGAATAGCCGACGGCTGCAACAACCGCTGCGCTTTCTGCGCTATTCCGGCTATCCGCGGCCCGTTCCGCTCCCGTCCGATGGAGGAAATTGTGGAAGAAGCGGCTCTTCTCGCCTCCAAGGGGGTAAAGGAGCTGACCGTCATCGCGCAGGACACCACCGAATACGGCTCCGACCTGTACGGAAAACGTATGCTGCCCGAACTGCTCGTCAGGCTCTGCGGCGTCGACGGACTGAAATGGATCAGGGTGCTGTACTGCTATCCCGAAAAAATAACAGACGAGCTGCTTGACGTCATCGCCGGCCAGCCCAAAATGTGCAAATACATAGATATGCCCATTCAGCACGCCAGCACAAAAATACTGCACGCCATGCATCGCCCCGGCGACAGGGAATCGCTCACAAGGCTGATCGCGCATATCCGGGAGAAGGTCCCCGGCATAGTGCTGCGCACCACCCTGATGACCGCCTTTCCGGGCGAAACCGAGGAGGACTTTGAGGAGCTTATCGACTTTGTACGTGAGGTCAGATTTGAAAAGCTCGGCTGCTTTATCTGGTCGCCGGAGGAAGACACGCCCGCCTTCGATCTGCCGGACAGGGTGGATCCGGAAACAGCCGCCCAGCGTGAGGAATCAATTATTGATGAGCAGTCCCGCGTCGTCGATGCGTATTGCGCCGGAATGACCGGCCAAAGGCTGGAAGTCATGACCGAAGGCTATGACCGCCTTGCCGAATGCTTCTACGGACGCTCGCAGGGCGAAGCTCCCGATATTGACGGAAAGATATTCTTTGACACCGACGGCAAAAAGCCGAAACCCGGCGAGTTTGTGACAGTCGAAATAACCGACTTCATGGGCTGTGACCTGGTGGGACGGCTGGTATAAATCTATCCAAAGGGGAATGATTTTCATGAATCTTCCGAATAAACTTACGGTTCTGCGTGTGTTCTTTATCCCCGTCATCATGGTGTTCCTGCTGATAGATGGCATTCCGTTCCGCTGGCTGATCGGCGGACTGTGCTTCGGAGCCGCCGCGCTGACCGATTTCTTTGACGGCAGGATCGCGCGGAAAAACAACCTGATAACGGATTTCGGCAAGCTGATGGATCCTGTCGCGGACAAAATGCTGATCATGTCCACCCTGATCTGCTTTGTGCAGGAGGAAATATGCGGCGCGTGGGTGGTGGTCATCATATTGTTCAGGGAATTTCTCATCACGTCCATGCGGATGATTGCCGCTGACAAGGGCAAGGTGATAGCCGCCAATATCTGGGGCAAAATCAAGACCGTCACCCAGATGATTGCCATTGTCGGATTCTTCTGCGCGAAGGCGGCCATGGAATTTTCCGGAGCGTTCCCGGTCATTCCCGCCTTTATCGGCGAATGGCTGATGATTATCTCTCATGTGGTGCTTTACACCGCCGTAGCCGCCACCATATTCTCCGGAATCAGATATATGTACGACGCCAGGGAATTCTTTAAGGACGCCTGATTCCATTTATCAAATATTCATTCCCGAACGGAATAAAAGATTGACAAATCGATTGCTTTTTTCATGGAAATATGCCATAATGGATGAAGCAGTCTTTCAGAACGGAAGGAGCAAACCAGTCATGTTTGAATTTGAGGAAAAAAACAACGGTAATATCCCGGTGGACGAAGTCAATGAGGGTCCCGTAGAAGCATTTGACGATTTTGAAATCGCCGCCGAGGAAATCGGGAACGTAAGCAATGCCGTTGCGGACGCGGAGGATAAGTCGGAAAACGCGGGCGAACCCGCGGAAGAACTATCCGACGAAGCAAAGGAATGCTTGGAAGAAGACGCCTTGCCGGTCGGAGAAACCGTCAGTGAAGCGGAAGAAGCTGCCCCGGAAAATGAACTGCCCGAAGAAGCCGCCAACGAGGTCGTTGAAGAAACCGATGACGCGGACGACGAGGATCAATTGCCGGAAGAAGCCGCCGATGAGGTCATTGAAGAAACCGATGACGCGGCTGACGAGGATCAATTGCCCGAAGAAGCCGCAGACGAAGTCATTGAAGAAACCGATGACACGGCTGACGAGGATCAATT
>CADCON010000126.1 GCA_902803035.1 uncultured Ruminococcus sp. | reverse complement strand
GGCTGGGAGGAGAAATTCAACGCCTCCCCCTACAACAAGGTGCAGACCATCGGCGAGCTGAAACAGCCGCCTATGACCTCGCTGCAGAAAAAGGAACGGAAAAAGAAGCTCAAAAAGGAAAATCACAAGTCCTTCTTCCATCAGTTCAACGTGCTTTCCCAGAGATATATCAACCTCATCTGGAACGACAAGACCCGCCTGCTCTTCTTCCTGCTGCAGGGTCCGCTGATCGCTTATCTCTTCTCCTTCGTCACGGTGGAGAATACCTTCAAATCCTATTTCGACGCGCAGTCCATGCTCTTCTGCCTGTCCTGCGCCGGCATCTGGGTGGGTCTGATGAATTCCATCCAGGAGGTCTGCAAGGAACGCAATATCGTGCGGCGCGAATATATGTCCGATGTGCGGCTCAGCTCCTATATCTGTTCCAAGCTCGCGGTGCAGACGCTGCTGGCTGTCGTTCAGTGCGGTCTGATGCTGACGGTGTTCGTGTTCACAATCGGCAAGCCGGATAAGGGCGTCTTCTTTGACAATTCCGTCATCGAGATGATGATCACCCTCGTGCTGGTCACGGTGTCCGCTTCCTCCCTCGGTCTGCTGGTTTCCTCGCTGGTCCGGAATACCGACCGCGCAATGGTTTTCGCCCCTATTATCCTCATTCCGCAGCTCCTCTTCTCCGGCATTCTCTTCAAGCTGCAGGGCGTCACCGAGGTGCTGTCGTGGATCTGTGTCAGCCGCTGGGGAATGCAGGCATTCAGCAACACCGCCGATCTCAACGGCGTTCTCATGAACGGGCTTTCGCTCAAGTACAATGACGAGAATCTCCTTCAGCAGGCGTATGAACTCAACAGGAATCCGCTCTACGCCCATTCGGCTGGCAATCTGCTGCTTTCGTGGGGCGTGATGCTGCTGACCATCGTGGTGTTCTGCTTCATCAGCGCGTCGGTTCTCCGCAGCGTGAAAAATGACAAACGATAAGGCTTTTTCCAACGGCGTTCCGCGCGGGGATGTGGTGCTGATCGGCGGCGCCCGTTTCCGCGTGGACGGCGTGATCCGTCAGGGCGCAAACAGCCGGATCCTCTCCGCTCATTCCATGGAAGGCGGCGGGGATTCGGCTTTTGTTATCAAATATACCCCCTGCCGCCGCGATGACGAACGCTGGGACGCCTGCTTGAGGGAAATCCATGCCGGCCGGCTGCTCCGCCGCTGCCGCGGCATTCTGCCCCTTCTCGGATACGCCGTGAGAACCGACGGCGCGGGGAATGACGGGGTATTCCTTCTCTTTGAACGCGCGGAATGTCTGGAGGGGGCGCGGCTTTTGGAACGCGAGGTCACCGCAATGGCGCGGAGCGTTATCGCTGCCCTCCGATGCATGAGCCGCAAAGGACTGGCGCATGGCGACGTAAAGCCCGCCAACCTTTACCGGATGGACGGACGCTGGCTGCTGGGCGATCTCGGCAGCGTCACCGAAGCCGGACAGCCCGCCCGATTCGTCAGCGAGGGGTACTGCGCGCCCGAAGCGTTGCGCGGCGGGCCTTGCGGCTTCCGCGCCGACCTCTATTCGCTGGGCATTTCCTGTTACCGGCTGCTGAGCGGCACCCTTCCCTTCTGCCCCCTTCCCTGCGCCGAAATGACCGAGGACGAGGTGCATGAAGCCATCGGCAGGCGGCTCTCCGGCGAACCCATTCCGCCTGTTCCCGGCGTTTCGGACAGCGTCAACCGCGCCATTCTCCGTATGTGCGAATTCTCGCCCCGTAAAAGAAAGGGCTGATATACCCCTTCCCCGCCGGGGCGTTTTTTTGCGTGAGTCTCTGTCCGCCTTCCACTTCTATTCTCTATTCTTTATTCTCTACCTAGGAAAATTGGCTCCCTCCGTCACGCCTGCGGCGTGCCACCCCCCTCAGAGAGGGAGGCAAAAACGGCTCCCTCTCTGAGGGGGCTGTCGGCGCAGCCGACTGGGGAAGGGCAAAGCGCGCCCGCTTTCATTAACAGCCTGTACGAATTATTTACATAATCATCATACATATCCCATCGTTTTATAGTATAATAGTATGGTTAAAAGCTGTTCGGATTTTCCATGGGGGCGGGGTGTTTTTTTGTCGGACGAATTATACACGGAGAAGGAAAAAAAGGGCGTGGACAGGGTCGAGCGTATGAACCGCTTCTTTGACAAGACCCTTATGCCCACTGTCGGTATTCTCATTATCGTGACGCTGCTTTTCTTTATCGCCGGCAGATTCCGGGAGAAATTCATTCCCGATGACGACCGCCGCGCCGCTTCCGCCGTTTCGCGGGTTTCTGATGAGCCGGAGGTCTTCCGGCTGCGGCGCGCGCTTCTCGCCGGCTATTCCGATCATGTCAGCGAATTCGCCGCTTACGGCTACCAGCCGGTGGACGGGTATTCCTATGAGCTGTCCCTCGGCAAGCGCGTCGATGACGAAATGAGCATCTTCCAGTTTTCCGACCCCGCAATCGGTCAGCTCACGATCATCAATTACTTCCCCGCCCACGGGAACGCGCCTTATGATTCGCTCTCCCTCGCGGTTTCCTCCCACTCGCTTATTAACGCTTCCGTCAGAAAGGACGGCGAAAAGTACACCGTCACCTTCACCAATCCCGATTTCTCCTCCTTCCGCGCCGAGGACAGCGCGGCATTCGATTCGCTCTCCGCGCTCGTCGATACGGCGGAAATGACCGCTATGTACGAGATTTTTGAAACCGATATACGCCATCTCGCTGAAGACTGCGCCATTGCCGCCGATTGAGCGTGTGACGTTCCAGTTTTTTCGCTGAATACATTTAGAAGGGAATGCAACACTATTGATGAAAGGAAAACAAGCCGCCGCCAGATTGATTGCTTTCGCTCTCGCGCTCGCGCTCTTTGTCGCCGTCGCCGCGCAGCCGGTTTCCGCCGCCAAAATCAAGGGCAAAACCGGCATCGGCATGGCCGAATGGGCCTTCAAGGCCTACAATGAAGGCTGGGTCTACACCTACGGCGGTTCCAGCGCGGGCAAGGTCGATTGCTCCGGCCTGATCCGCTCCTATTGCAACGGAAGGGGCGGCGGCGCAAAGGCACTTCTCGACGCTTCCTCCGTCAACGGCAGCACCGACGATATGCCCCGCATTCATGGGCTGGGGCTGTGGTGCAGCGGTCACGCCGGCGTCTATGTCGGCAAGAACAAGGACGGCGTCGATATGGCAATCGATATGCGTAATTCCAGGGTCAATGTCGTGTACGCCGCGATGAATTCCAGGTATTACCACCCGTGGAAAAAGTGGTTCAAGATCGCCGCCATCTCCTACCCCGACACCGGCTGGTTCAAATTCCGAGGCGAGACTTTCTATTACAAGAACGGCGAATTCGTCGTCGGCAAGGTCAAGATTGACGGCAAGACCTACGATTTCGGCAAGTCCGGCGCGCTCAAGGGCGAGGTCAGCGAAACCACCAAGAAGACCACCACCACGACCAAAAAGACCACCACCACGACCAAGAAGACCACCACCACGACCAAGAAGACCACGACGACGGAAAAAACCACCACCACCGAAGCCCCGACCACCACCACGGAAGCCACCACCACGACCACCACGACCACTACGACCACCACAACCACCACAACCACCACGACAGAGGCTCCGACCACCACCACTTCCAAGAAAACCACAGCCGAGAAGACCACCACTTCCAAGAAAACCACAGCCGAGAAGACCACCACTTCCAAGAAATCCACTTCCAAGAAGACTACCACTACGAAAAAATCCACGGCTGAGAAAACCACCACTACGAAAAAATCCACTACACGGACGACCACCACGACACAGCGCACCACTACCACCACCGGCTACCAATCCTATGAAGGAGGTATGAAGGGCGAAGTCGTCGGAAGAATCCAGAAGCGGCTCTATGAGCTGGGCTATTATGACCAGGATATCACCGGATACTACGGGCCGTTCACCCGCGACGCGGTGAAGGCATTCCAGAAGGCGATCGGCAGGCTGCCCACCGGCATTGCGGATGAGGTCACGCAGAAGGCTCTCTTCTCGGATGACGCGCCGGTCTATTCCGAGGACAATTCGCTTATGAAGGACGACGAATACCAGCAGGACGAGCTGGAGGAAGAAGAGGATACGTCAGCCGGCGAAACCGACGCGGCGGACGTGCCGGTCATTCAGGAATCCCTTGGCATCGGGTCGCTGAGCATGACCGCCAATCCCTACGGCTTCACCCGCAATTACGGGGAATCCGGCCCGCTCCAGACCATGGGCGTGTTCTCCTATCAGTTGCCCTCCGTCGTATTCTACCGGGACGGCGAACGCTATGAGGTCACTGAGGACATGATGGAGGCCCTCGACAATTGCGTCTTTATGTGACGGCAATCCGGATGAATTCATTTTACATTTCCGGATGGATCACGCGCTGATTCATCCGTGCGGAAAGGCGGTGCATCGGCATCATGAGCGCAGGAATCCTTCGTCTGATCATTGTGGTGTCGGTGATTTCCGCCATTCTGCTGATCGGCATGGTCATTTTCGGGTTCTGGATGTTTGATTTCGCGCTCGTCCGCAAGGAACAGATGGATTTTGACGCGGGCGACGACATTCTCCCCCACATGGACGTCATCCGCTTCCGCAGCAGGGAAGCCCAGAATAAAATCCAGTCCATGCCCCACGAGGAGGTCTACATCAAATCCTACGACGATTTGCTGCTTCACGCGACCTTCGTGCAGTCCGCCTTCTTCTCCCGCAAGGTGGTGATTGCCGTCCACGGCTACAACAGCTTCGGGATGTTCGATATGTCCTCCGTCGTTCCCTTCTTCCGCGGCATGGGCTACAATGTCATTATCGTCGACGACCGCGCGCACGGCAAGAGCGAAGGGCGGTTCATCGGCTTCGGCTGGCTCGACCGCCTCGATGTGCTTAATTGGTGCCGCTACGCGATACAGCGGTTCGGCAAGGACTGCGAGATTCTGCTTCACGGGGTCTCCATGGGCGCGGCCACCGTGCTCATGACCTGCGGCGAATCCTGCCTCCCCGAACAGGTAAAGGGCGTGATCGCGGATTGTCCCTTCGCCGGGGCGTATGAGGAATTCGGCTACATCATGCGGAGCAATTACAGGGTGCCGGGGCGTCCGCTGCTCTATTTCGCCAGCATGGTCTGCAAGCTCCGCGCCGGCTACACCTTCGGACAGGCGTCCACCATCCGGGCGGTCAGGAATATCCGCATTCCCGTGCTTTTCATCCACGGCGACAAGGATACCTTCGTCCCCCCCTACATGACGCGGAAAATGTACAAGTCCTGCCGCTCCCGGCAGAAGTATCTCTACATCTGCCCCGGCGCCACCCACTGCTATTCCGCGTTTCAGGACATGGACACCTATGTCAGCCACCTCACCGACTTCGTCTACAATATCCATCACCCGCTTGAGTAATCATTTTCCCCCAATAATAATAAGGGCTTTGCTTCAGACCGTTCCGCCTGAGCAAAGCCCTTTTTGTCACGCGTTATTCAATTCCGGAAAGAAATCACTTCACGTCGCGCCTGGTGATGAGGAACGCGCCGCTTCAAGTTTATTGTGTCATCCGGGAAAAAGAGCTTGCAAGAGACGGATGATTATGGTACAATGATACAGTACAAACCATCGCAAGAAGGAGCGATTGCCATGCCCTATGAAGTTTTCATTTCTTTTAAACGAGGGAAGCCGGACGGCAGCGGAACAACGCGGGATTTTGCCCTTGCGGCGGAACTCCACAGGGAACTGACCGCGAAGGGCATAAAGGTGTTTTTCAGCGAGCGCGACCTCTCCAGCTCGGCT
>CADCON010000125.1 GCA_902803035.1 uncultured Ruminococcus sp. | reverse complement strand
GTTCGACTTCGCCGACACCGGACGCAAGATCGTCCTTTTCGCCTACGACAGCGAGAATTACCAGAACACCCGCAGCATGTACTTTCCTCTCAGCGACCTCCCCTTCCCCATCGCCACCCAGCCCGACGCGCTGGCCCGCGAGGTCAGCCGGACGGATTACGCTCCCTACGCCGACCAGATGAGGAAATTCACCGGGTACGACTGTCCCGATTCATCCAAAAAGCTCATCGACCTGTTCTTTTTCGACAGAACTTCGGAGGGCATGGAGGTCATCGACGGCACGGACTATCACAACGAAAATCCGAACATTCTGATTTACGCCGGCACGCTCATCAAGAACGGCATGACCACCGCCCTCATGGGCATTCTGGAAAACACCGACACGTCAAAATACAATTACCTGCTCACCTTTTACCAGAAGCTGGCGGACGGCACCAAAGACGTCCTCAACCGACTGGGTCATGACGTCGGCTATCTGGGAATGCCGGAGGGCAAGCCGATTACCTATTTTGAAGCGGTGTGTCAGTATCTCTATTTTCATTGGAATGTGGATCTCGGTTTCACCCGTAACGCGGTCAGAAAAATCTCCGGACGCGACGCGCTGCGCTGCTTCTGCGGCATCGGGTTCCGCGCCGCCATTCACTACACGGGCTATGAAAAGAATGTCATTCACCTCTTCAACGCCATGGACACGCGCAAGATCATCTATGTCCACAACGATATGCTGCGCGAAACCAGCTCCAAAAAGAACATTCACCGCCTGTCCATCATGACGGCCTACCGGCAGTTCGACAAAATCGCCGCCGTGCGTGAATCCATGCGGCCGGAAATCAGCCGCTATATTTCGGAGGATTCGGTCGGACGCATCGCCGTCGCCCACAATCTCAACAACATCGATTTCATCCGGTGCCGCGCCGCCGCGCCGCTGGCGTTTGACGCGGACACCTTCTGCAACGTCAGCCTTGACCGGGTGAAGGAAATACTCGCCCTGCCCGACGCGGTCCGGTTCATCGACATCGCGCGCTTCTCTCCGGAGAAGGGGCTTGACAGACTGGCGGACGCCTTCGCGCAATTCAACGAGGCGCATCCGGAGGCCTATCTCTTCATCATCGGCGGCTACGGCACGGCCTTTGAAGCCCTCCGCGAACAGATCGGGGGCTGCGGCTGCGGGAATATCATTCTCATCCGGTCCATCAGCAATCCCTACCCGCTGTTGGACGGCTGCGAGGTCTTTATTCTCTCCTCGAGATACGAGGGGCTGCCCATGACCATCATGGAAGCGCTGATTCTCGGCAAGCCGGTGGTTTCCACCGACATTCCGGGTCCTTCGGAATTCCTGCGTGGAAACGGCTGCGGGCTGCTGGTGGAGGATTCGACCGAAGGCGTGCTCGACGGACTCAACGCCTATTACGACGGGCGGCTGGAAGATCTGCGCCCGTTTGACGCGGAAGCCTTCAACCGCAAGGCTCTGGAGGAATTCTACGCGCTGATCGATTAATCAATATTCAGACGGCTGCCGTTTCGCAAAGATCCGGCAGCCGTTTTTTATTTCCATGTCATGCGGCCCCCAGGACGGTCATATACTTTGGAGAGATAAATGAAATTTTCGCGCAGCGGTGCATTAACGGATCTGGCATCCGGGCGCGGCTGAGCCGCTGGAATATAACGCTCTCGTTCGCTCGCTTGCCGGCGTCTGTATTCCACGCTGCCATCCTTTACTTCGCACCTGAAGCGGGATTGCGAGCGGAAATGGCGTTTATCGCGCCAAAAATATCTCCGGAGGCATGATAACATGAAGAAAAACAGCATTTTCAGAGGGCTTGCGCTGATCATTCTCGGCATTCTTCTGCTGCATATTCCCGTCGGGTGCAAAAACCGGAAGCTCTCCGGCAGCGGAAACAGTCCGGATGAAGGCGAAAGAATCGTCTACAGCGACACGCGGTTCCGCATGACACAGAGCGCGGCCATCAGAAAGCCTTCGCCGGTAAAGGGGCGCGAATATGTCTTTGTCCCGCTGAAGCTGCGGAACAGCGGCGGAGTGAATATCATCTTCAGCACCCGCGCCTGCGTCACCGCCTACGCGCTTCCTTCCTGCGAAGCCTGTCCCCATTCCCACGAAGCCGTGATGTACGGCAAGGCGCATATCGACGGCTTCCAATTATTCGACGGCATCATCGACGCACGGCGCGAGACACAGGGCTGGCTGGCTTTTGACCTGCCGCAGGGCTCCCAATCCGTCCATATCGACTTTCTGACCGGTCTGGGAGAAGGCGAATGTATCTCTTTCGACTGCAAAATATGAATAAAATCAAAAATTAATAAGAAAATATATAAAATAATATATGTTTTTTCAATATTATTATTGAAATCCCCAAATTGTTATGATATAATATCCGATAAGCGACGTATGAGATTGTAGAAAGAAGATTTTTATTCGCTGCTGACAGTGTTACAGTTTTATACAGCGTTTAATTCCGCGCATTTTTATTTCAATTATTCCAAATATTAGAAAGAGGTAGTTCAAATTGAAACAGTATCCCGCAGACAAGATCAAAAACATTGTCGTCACAGGCCACGGCAACTCAGGCAAGACTTCTCTGGTGGAGGCAATGCTTTATATCTCCGGCGCGACCGACAGAATGGGCAAGACCGCTGACGGCACCGCTATCTGCGACTTTGACCCCGAGGAAATCAAGCGCAAGTGCTCGGTTTCTGTCGCCGTCGCTCCTGTGGAATGGAAGAGCGTCAAATTCAACCTGATCGACGTCCCCGGTCTTTTCGACTTTGAGGGAGCTGTCGCCGAAGGCTTCCGCGCCGCCGAGTGCGCCCTCATCAACATCTCCGGCAAGTCCGGCGTCGCCGTCGGTTCCGAGAAAGCCTACGCCAGAGCCACCAAGGCGGG
>CADCON010000124.1 GCA_902803035.1 uncultured Ruminococcus sp. | reverse complement strand
AGATACTGATGCTTTTCAGCGTGAAGCTGTTTGTCCTCTGCGCGCTGATCACCTTCGCGGCGTTCGCGCTGGTGTATGTGCTGATCTTCCTTGCCACCTCCAGAACCTATTACCGGATCGTCAGATAAACAATACGCCGGAGGTATCAAAAAAGCCTGACGGGAAAGACAATGGATAGTTCCGGAGCGAAAAATCATTCCGGCTGACAAGCCGGATTATAGAAGGGGATAGAACCATGTACCGTATTTTTCTGGTCGAGGATGACCACGCGCTGGCGGAAGCACTGCGGAAGCAGTTGGAACGAAGCGGCCATGAAGTCCGCATCGCGGAGGATTTCCGTTCCGTCACGGAGGAATGCCTTGCCTGTGACCCGCATCTGGTGCTGATGGACATTATGCTTCCCTTCCGTGACGGGTATTACTGGACGGCGGAAATCCGCAGAAGCTCCACCGTCCCCATTGTCTTTCTGTCCTCCGCGTCAGACGATCTCAACATCGTCATGGCAATCAATATGGGCGGCGATGACTTCATTTCAAAGCCGGTGGAGCCGATGGTGCTGACTGCCAAAATGCAGGCAGTGCTGCGCCGCACCTACGAAATGCAGGGCGGCGCGGACGCGATTGCCTTTTCGGGCGCGGAACTGCGTCTGGGGGACGGAAGCGTGCATTGCCGGGGAAAACAGGTCGAACTGACCAGGAATGAATTCCGCATTCTCCGGACGCTGCTGGAAAGCAGGGGCAGCATTGTCAGCCGGGACGCCCTCATGCTGCGGCTGTGGAATGACGATTGCTTTGTGGAGGAAAACACGCTGACCGTCAATGTCAACCGTCTCCGCAAGAAGCTGGAAAGCGTCGGGCTGTCCGATGTGATCACCACAAAAACGGGAAGCGGGTATATGATACAATGAAGATTCTTCGTGAAATTCTGAGAAAAAACCGCGCGGCGATTCTGCTGTGCTTTCTGATCAATGCCTTTCAGCTTGCGGTGTTTCTGCTGTATAATATTATGACCGAGCCGCTGCTTTACGCCTCGGTCATTTCGCTGTTCTTTCTGGCGGGCGTCCTCACGGCGGATTATTGCAGGGAACGGATACGCAGCGGCGAAAGACAGCGTGCCGTTTCTTCCGTTGCCAATGACTGGAAGAGTCTGCCCGAATCCCATTCGCTTGCGGAGGAGGATTATCATCGGATCATTGAAGCCCTTGGCTGCCGCTTGGACGAATGGCAGAATGACTATGAAGCGCAGCGGCAGGAGCAGCTCGATTATTACACCGCATGGGTGCATCAGATCAAGACGCCCATTGCCGTGATGAAGCTGAAGCTCGCGGGCGATTCACCGGAGAACCGGCTTCTTCTGAATGAATTGCTGAGAATAGAGCAGTATGTGGATATGGTGCTGCAATATATCCGCCTGTCGGGAGAGTCCAACGATCTGGTGATACGGGAATATGCTCTCGATGAGCTGATACGGGAATGTGTGCGTAAGTTTGCCCCGCTGTTTGTGGAAAAACGGCTGAAGCTGGATTTCACCCCGACGGAGCGGACGGTAGTGACGGATAAAAAATGGTTGGGCTGCATACTGGAGCAGCTCATCTCCAACGCGGTCAAATACACGCCATCGGGAGCGGTTGCCATTGCCATGGAGGGTGGCGTGCTGACCATCTCCGACACCGGCATCGGCATTGCGCCGGAGGATATCCCACGGATTTTCGAACGCGGATACACGGGCGTCAACGGGCGAATAGGACAGAAATCGAGCGGGTTGGGACTGTATCTGGCAAAGAAGGCGGCCGACCTGCTGGCCATTCCTTTGACGGTGGAAAGCACAGTGGGGGAGGGGAGCCGGTTTATGCTGCGTCTGAATGATCCTGTTTTCGTCGGCAGGTGAAATTAATGAATGATTATATCACTTTTTTGCGGATTAGATTGTGGAGCCTGCGACACGAGAATCGCAACGGTCACGGACGATGACGCGATGACAAGGCTGCGGGAATACGGATTAAAGTGTGATTATAAAGACAACCCGCGCGGATTCCGCTGCCGTGGGTTGTTTTTTCATACTGTCACCGTGTCAGACAAAGCTCGAATCAGATTTATTTCCCTGTGGCGGCATCAGAAGGATGGGCCCGTTTTTCCCGAAGTATGAAATAACAATTCTGAATACACATTCCTCGTATTTTCTGCGGTTTCTTTGCAGGCAAACACAGGTAATTCATGAAATTTATATTGAAAAACCAAAAATAGTATTATATAATAATGAAGTTATGTATTAATTACTCTGTGCAAGTATTGGCGAGAAAGGAGCGAATGCATTTGGATAAATTACTTCTCAACACGGAAACAGAAGAAGTCTTCCAAAAGCGCGGGAAGAATACGTGTGCCTTCCGTTTTCTGATCCTGTTATTGTTTTTGGCTGTTGTGTTGCCTTCACTGCTGTATGATTACTCTACCATTCGCACGGAAGGTGACAGTCTTGTAATTAATGAAGTGATGACAAAGAACACGACCTTCATGACAGACGGCAATGGAAAGACCTGCGACTGGTTGGAGCTGTATAATGCGGGGAGCAACAACATCAATCTCGGCAATTGGTATATCACTGACAACGACAACCAACTGGACAAATTCAGCCTTCCGCCCATTCTTCTCAGTTCGGGAGAATACCGTATTGTATTTTGTGACGGGAAGAATTATTACGACAGGAAGCACGACGAAATACACACAGGCTTTTCGCTCTCGTCCGCCGGGGAAAAGCTGCGCCTGATCAGCAAGAGCGGTCAGACGGAGAGCCTGGAGATAGGCAAGAGCAAGATGAATATTTCATACGGAAGGCTGGAGGACGGTACGTATGAATGGTTTGAAACGCCGACTCCGGGAGAAAAAAACAGCGGCAGACACTCTGACGAAATAACAGACGTGTTTCCTGTATATCCCGTAGAACTGAAAATAACTGAATTCTGCACGTCAAACAGCGTCAGTCTTCCGCTTGCGGATGGAGAATGCTGCGGGTTTGTGACAGTTAAGAATATTTCACAGAAAACCATACGCCTTTCAGATTATTATCTGACAGACAGTGCAACCAATTGGGACAAGTGGAGATTTCCGGAGGAATCATTTCTCGCGCCCGGTGCGAGCAGAAGGGTGATCTGTTCCGGACTGGATAAACAGGACCAAAACGGCAGTTTGCATACATCCTTCAAGCTGAATGCGAAGGATACGGTGCTGTCACTCTGCGCGGGAAAAGAGGCTATACAGACCTTTGCCATCGAACGGTGCGCGGAGGGCGTTTATGTCGTCATAGATGAACGGGACTCAAGCATCAGCTACAGAAGACTCAATGACACGACGGGCAGAAAATATGAATCCGCTGAGAAGGCGGGACTTGCCAAAGATCTTCGCGTGGTGATCAATGAGGTCAGCGCAGTCAAGGCCAACGGGATCAGTAGGAAATACGACTGGATTGAGCTGTACAATCCCACAGATGAGGACATTGCGCTTGACGGCTGGAAACTTAGCGATGATGACGGAGATACGCAGCCTTATGTATTTAACGGCACTGTGATTGGCGCCGGAGAATATCTGCTGATTTACTGTTCCAAAGAGCCGGAGCCGGGTGGGAATCTTCTGTTTGCGGGCTTCAATCTGAGCGCTTCGGGCGATCTGCTGACGCTGATTGACAACGAAGGCACTGTTGTTGATTCGCTGCGTTATGGCAAGCTGGGCAAGGGCATTTCGGCGGGACGCGCTGAAGGCGGATCGCTTGAAACAGTTTATTTTTCCGTGCTGACTCCCGGCAAGCCGAATGCGGAGAATTGTGTTGAGGGATATGCGGCAATGCCTATGCTGAGTTCCGACGGCGGTATTGTGGAAAAGGGAACAAAGGTTTCGTTGTCCTTTTCGCCAAAGGGAGCCGTATGTAGATATACGACAGACGGCAGTATTCCAACGGAGGATTCGCCCGTCTTTGAAAGCATTATCGTGGAGGAAAACACGGTACTCAGGGTCTGCGCCTTTCAGAGCGGAAAACTGAGAAGTGATCCGGTTACTGCCACATTTCTTACAGACCGTAAAGCTGAGGATTCGATACCGGTGGTATGTCTCTCGTCCGATCCGGATGGACTGTTTTCATCCGAAAACGGCATTTATTCCTTCGGCAAGAATTTTTCCAGCTCATTTCCCTATGAGGGAGCGAATTTTTGGCAGGATTGGGAGAGGGAAACCAATTTTGAATACTATGTGAACGGCAAGAAGGCACTGGGCGTTCCTGCTGGAATCAAGATATTCGGTCAGTATTCAAGAGGCTTTTCACAGAAGAGCTTTGCCGTTTATTTCAGGAATGATTATGGGGCAAGCAGCATCGATTACCCGTTTTTTGCCGATTCCACTCATACGCGGTTTACTTCGCTTCTGTTGCGTGCGGGAGGCCAGGATCAGGGCTTTACGCGTATCCGCGACGCGTATACCGCTCAGGTTGTCAAGGGATATACCTCACTTGTGATGCAGGATTGGCAGCCCGTAGCGGTTTACATCAATGGACGGTACTGGGGCTATTATGATCTCCGGGAAAAGATCAATGCCGAATGGCTCGCCATGTACGGCGGGATGGATGAGGATAATATCGATATTATCAAGGGAGACGGACAGGTTCGCAACGGAACCATAGATAGGTATAAAAATCTCAAAAAGTATGTCAATACGCATGATATGTCAAAGGATGAACACTATAATTACATTGCCAGTCAAATAGATATTGAAAACTATATTGATTTTCTGATCACAGAGATTTTCTTTGTCAACGGCGACACCGGCAACAAAAAAATGTATTGCGCTCACGACGGAACCGGCAAATGCCGCTGGATCATGTTTGACTTTGATATGGCACTCAGACGCAACGCATACAATTATCACTATAATATGTTTGAAAAAGAGTTAAATAATAGCGGACACGGCTCAAAGAAGAGGTTTTCCACAGAACTCAGGTGGGGACTATTGCAAAATTCGGCATTTCGCAAACGCTTCAAGGAGCGATTCAATGAGCTGCTTGATTCGGCGTTTACGCCAAAGCATATGAAAGAGGTGCTGGACAGGATGGTCGGTGAAATGAAGAGCGAAATGCCAATGCACTGTGAAAGATGGAAGGAACCGCAGAATTATGAGACGTGGGAAGATGAAATAAATATTCTGTATACAATCATCGAACGCAGAAACGAGGTGTGCAGACGACAGCTCAATGAATTTCCGCTTTTAATGAATTGAGCAGCTCCTTTTTCCATATGTTCCCATGTTAAAATTTTGAACAGTTTGCGCAAATAATTAATAATTCTGCAATTGACATTGAATTACTGTGTGAGTTATAATATTCAAGTGTCGGTTTGAATGAAGAATCCCTTTATTCATGCCATGGAAAACGGAGGTTGAATATCTACTATGAATTTTCTGGATTCGCTGCTTGACAAGATTCCGATTATCAGGGATATGGACAAGAAGAAGCGCATACTTGCAGCCGGATTTGTCGTGTTCGCTATCGTTTCATTGCTTGGAATACTGATCGACGCGCTCGCTTCCGCAGGCGGTGTCGTTGCGCTGGTATCCGTTGCGCTCGGCTTTCTGCTGATGGCGGCGATCATTATTGCCGATTTTATCATGTCGCGCAGAGAAAAACCTGAAAGCTCCAGAAACAGTGATCAGTATCAGTTTTTTGACGATTCCCCGGATGATGCGGGTTACCAGGATGAAACGGAAGGCTACAGGGCGAATGACGGGCCTGATGATTATTATGATGATCCTGATTTCGGAGATGAAATGCAGGAGGATGACGGATACAGCGATGAAACCGGAATAAACGACGACCGTGATTTCCGTGACGACCGTGGCTTCCGTGATGACCGTGGCTTCCGTGATGACCGTGGCTTCCGCGATGACCGTGGCTTCAATGACGAGCGTGATTTCCGCGATGACAGCAGTTTCCGAGATCCGCGCGATTTTCATGTTGACTTCGATTCGGATAACGATGAACCGTCGGAAAACGAAGATATTGAATATTCCGTCACTCCGGAACCTGTTCCCCAGCAGACGCGCCAACCGGAACCTGAGAGGCCGCGCCGCTCCAGATTTGAATTCCGTCCGACGCCTGAGAGCCGTTTTCAGGATCCGCCCGCTCCGGAAGTCCCCGCCGCGCCCGTTCCGGCCGTAAGTGACGAAATCGGAAAACCCGTGATGACCTTTGATTCCCCGTCCGGATCGCTCCGGGATGAAGTCGGTTTTACCGCCGATGCAGTGGCCCCCGATGTCAGACCGCCGCAGAGACCTGATACAATAGGCGGCCCGGTGATGTCCATTCCTTACAGGGGCGGCGTTTCTCCCACGCCGGAGGTTTCAGCCGAGCCTGAACACGTAGAGCCTGTCAAGCCGAAACCCATTCAAAGCGCGTACAAGCCGCCGGTTGAGCCTGTCCCTGTCAGGAGTGAGAACAGAGGCAAGGAAATCGATGAATTCTTTGATCATATGAGCGACGATGAGATTATCTACAGCGATTGTGTGGAGGTTTGGGCGTCAGACGCCAAGCCCGCCGCGATTCGCCTTCTCAAGCAGGTGGAAACCATCGCCGATAAAAAGGTGTCGGATTCGCTTGGCAGGGAAGCGGAATATGTCAACGCGATGCTTGACAGAATCTATTACTTCACCATGCTGGACAGCATCAGAGATAATCTGGATCTGAGGAAATACAATTTCTCCGCGATGGTCAAGGAATGTCTCAGGCGTTTTTCTCCTTTTTTCATGGAAAAGCGGTTGGGACTGCTCTGGAAGGGGCTTGATATTGACATCGTCACGGACAAGCGGTGGGTGATATTTGCGCTGACGCAGGTCGTATTCAACGCGGTGGAATTCACCGGCCTCGGAGGAAAGATTGCCATTTCCGCCAAAAAGGAAGGCAGCATGATTCACCTGATGGTGGACGATAACGGATGCGGCATTTCCGATGAAGATCTGCCGCATATCTTCATGTCGGGATTCATGGGAGATAACGTGCCCAATGAATCCGGACGCCGCACGGGAATGGGGCTCTTTATTACCCGTTCGGTCATTGAGAAGCTGGGCGGTTCCGTTACTGCCGAATCCACCATCGGAAAGGGAACCAGAATCACAATGATCCTGCCCGATAAGATTTAATAAGTATTGCGTTATTTTGCAGACCTTTGCACACCGACAAGCGGAGCCGCTCTGCTTGTCGGTGCTTTTGATGTGTTTGGGCAAAAGTGCATATTTACTGTTGACATTCTGCCAATAATCTGATATAATAATAAAAAATAAAGGAAAGGAGGTGTCGATGAATGTTAGATAATCTTGACAATTATAATGCAGCCAGTCTGATGAACGAGGAACAGATGAGTTCTGTCAGTATCGGGACGTTGATTGTCGTCGTTCTGCTGATTATAGCAATGTGGAAGATATTCAGCAAAGCCGGACAGGGCGGTTGGAAATCCCTTATTCCCATCTACAATGTGTACACTCTTTGCAAGATTGCGGATGGCAATGGCTGGAAATTCCTCCTTCTTCTCATTCCGATTGTCAACATCATTTATATGATCATGTTGTATTATAGACTTTCAAAATCATTCGGAAAAGGATTCCTGTTTACTTTAGGATTGATCTTCCTGCCGAACATTTTCACTCTTATTCTCGGCTTTGGCGGCTCACAGTACATTGGTCCCAGAGGCCTGTCCAAGTAATGATTATCCGTTTTCCCCCATCCGTTATGAATGCGTAAGGTGTTCATAACGGATTTTTTTTTGAGTGGATGAGGAAAACAGATCGTCATAATTTTGCGATAAAAATTCAAAAAACGCTTGAAATGTATTATCAATATGTGATAAAATATAAAGAGGATATTTTGTTGTGCCGTTCGTATCTCCTCCTTGTAATGAACTGGCATCATCGGATTATAATGACTGCCCTGTTGGTGATAAAATATGGTGAATGATTTTCTTGAGATAATGAAACGTCTCATTACATATTTTTCGATATTTGATCTGCTGGATATTATTATTGTATCGTTTCTGATTTATTATCTGATTGTGTTCATCCGCGATACGCGTATTCAGCAGCTCATGAAAGGCATCCTCGTCATTTTTGTGGCCTATCTCGTCGCTTCGTGGCTTCAATTGAACACGCTGCTCTATATTATCGATATAATAGTCAATAACGGAATTCTGGCGGTAATTATCGTTTTTCAGCCGGAGCTTCGCAGCTTTCTGGAACACATGGGGCGAAGCAAATTTTCCGTGGGAAGCCTTTTCGGCGAGGAGGACGATCCCCACGAAGCGCAGCTCAACGCGATCAACGGTGTTGTGGAGGCCTTCAGGACGCTTCAGAAGCAGAAGATGGGCGCGCTGGTCGTTTTTGAGCAGGAGGACGTCCTCAATGACATTGTCGCCACAGGCACACAGGTTGACGCTCTGCCGAATGCCGGCGTGATTTCCAATATTTTCTTCAATAAGGCGCCTTTGCACGACGGCGCGGTGATTATCCGTGACAGCCGCGTTCATTCCGCCGGATGCATTCTTCCCCTCACCAAAAGCACCGATATTTCCATGGAACTCGGCACCCGTCACCGCGCGGCCATTGGCATGAGCGAGAATTCCGACGCGGTGGTGGTGGTATTGTCGGAAGAAACCGGCCAGCTCTCCATTGCCATCGGAGGAAAGCTCACCCGGTTTGATACCGTAACGGAGTTTACATCTGAGCTGATGCAGGTGCTTCTTCCCAGCAGCAACAATGAGGACAAGAACAAGGCCATTCCGATTTTCAGCAGCTTTAAAAAGAAAATGAGCCGTAAATCGTCCGCGAAGAAAAAATCATCAGGGGCGGACGGTCAGTCGGATGATTCTGAAAGCACAGACGCCTGATGGAATGGCAGGATCAAAAGACGCAGATGTTTTCCGTGGAGAGGGAATGATGGTTATGGAAAACAAAAAACGCGGCGCAAGGAAAGTGATTGTGTCCGCCTATAGAAAAACGAGGGCGTTTATCAACCGCCCGTGGTTTTACAATAAGAAATTTCTGATCACGCTTTCCGTGATTTGTTCCGTCATGTTATGGGCGACGCTGGCGACCAATATCAGCCCGATAGAAACGAAAACGATTCCGGCTGTTCCGATCACCGTCAATGTTGACACGATCAAGGAAAATTTCGGTCTGGATTTCGTTGAGATCATCAGTCCGGAGTCATTGAAGAAGCTCCAGCTTGACGTCAAGGTGACAGGCCGGAAATACCTTCTCAGCCAGCTGACCGCAGACGATTTTCAGGCGGTGGCTTCGGCGAACAAGAGCATTTCAAAGCCGGGGGCCTATGATTTTACCCTGCGGGTCACCTGTAAAAATCCGATGCTGGACGTGAAGATCGAGCAGATTTCACAGCAGATTTATGTGAAATTCGACAGATTTGTGGAGAAGGAATTTGAAGTATCCAATGTGATTGCCGTTGGCGCGACAATTCCGGAAAACTCCAATCTCACGATGGGAACGCCCTATACCAATGTTTCCACTGTGAGCGTCAAGGGGCCGGAATCCGAGGTCAATCAGATTGATACCGTGGTGGTGATCGCGGATATCAATAAGGAACTCACCGACGGCGAGACCTTCGACGGTTCCGTCATATTTAAAAACAAGTCCGGCGACAATCTGACGCTCAGCCACATTACTTTTTCCACCAATATCACGGAATCGGTATCGGTGACCATTCCCGTTCGCACCTCCAAGGAATTCAAGGTAGGGGTTACCTTCAAGAACGCACCGTCGAATTTTGACGAAAGCAAGCTGCCGATCTCGATTTCGCCCAGTACCATTACGATCATGGGCTCTCCGGACGCGATCAACAATCTCAATGAAACCTATGTGGCCGGCGAGATAGATGTGTCCAAGCTCCGTAAGGGAGAGAACAGCTACACCTTTACCCTTTCGCTCAGCACCGGTCTTGAAATTGCGGACAAGGTGGAAAGAGTCGTTGTCGATATTGATCTTTCCAAGTATAAGGTGGCCAGCTTCGACGTCAATTCCGGACATTCCTCATTTGACATCGCCAATTACACCGGAACGCGGAAGGTAACCTTCAAGACCAAATCGCTGGATAATGTCAGGATTATCGGGCCGATGTATGTGGTGGAGAAGCTGGTTTCCAAGGATATTATGGTAGAAGCGGATCTGACAGGCAAGGAAACCGTCACCGGCACCTGTACGGTCAAGGCACTGATTTCCATCAAGGGCAATTCAAGATGCTTTGCGATCGGATCGTATGAAGTCGAAGTGATCATCGGCTGACACAAAACGAAAAACCGCAGCACACCCGGAATGCTTCAGGCAACCGGCTGCGCTGCGGTTATTATTTTGCATCCGAAGCCGGACACGGATGGGTTTAAGCGGGCGTTGCACGCGTCCGGGCGTATCTCCATTTGAAGACGGCCGCGCCGATGATCAGGCAATAGCCCGTCACGCTGAGCCAGTCGGGAATCTGTCCCCACATCAGAAAACCGAGAGAAGCGGTAAAAATGATCTGGGAATAATCATACACCGAAATCTCCCGCGCCGGGGCGTTGGAATACGCCGCGGTGATGAAAAGCTGTCCTCCCGCGGCGGAAAGCCCTGCCAAAAGCAGAAAGACCAGCTCCGGAACGCTCATGGGTACAAAGCTGAACAGCATGAAGGGCAGGGCGACAAGGCATGAAAAGGCGGAGAAGAAGGCGATAATGACCGGTCCGCCGACGCCGCGTGTTCCGAGCTTCCGGACGCAGGCGTAGGCAAATCCCGCACCGATACCGCCGGCCAGACCGGCCAGCGCGTAAAGCGAATTCATGGAGAAGGACGGCTTTATGACGAGCAGCGCACCGGCAAAAGCAACACAGAGAGTCAGCCACTCCGTTTTGCTTACCCGCTCTTTCAGCAGAAACACAGAGAAAACGACAGCGAAGAAAGGGGAGAGCTTGTTGAGAATCGACGCGTCCGCGAGGTTCAGATGCCCGACGGCCGTGAAATTGCCGTAAATGCCCAGCGTTCCGGCAATGGCTCTCAGCAAAAGATACCGCAGACTGGTTTTATCTGTCCGCAGGCTTTGATTGTTTCTGTACATCATCACGAGCGCGATAAACAGCGATACGATATTCCGGAAGAAGCTCTTTTGCACCACGGGAATCCGGTTGCCTGAAAGCCTGACAAAAAAGCTCATCAGCGCGAAAAAGAACGCGGACGCGATAATATAGAGAATGGCCTTGTTTTTGTTGGAAGGAGAAAGCGTTTCCGCGTTGTCATTCAAACGAATCACCTCAAAAAGCACCCCGCAGTGTCAATGGCCGCTGCGGGGCGAAGTGTCAGAATTGGGTTTTGTCGATCAGTGAGGGATCGCTTCCCTGCCAGAGAAGATAATCCGAAAAGCTGATGGTTTCGCCCGGTTGTTTTGGAATGGTAATGGAGGTCAGTCCCACAGACGGAACGGAATAAATATTTTGCGTGTCGCGCAGGTACCGACCGTTTACTCCGAATAATTCGACGCTGCCGTAATAGGTGGTGCCCACGGCGAAATTCAGCCGGTACTTTCCCTTGCTCAGGCAGACCGTGCAGTTGCCCCCGTCGGTGAGAAAAACCTTGACAACGGACTGCTCGTTTCCGGCATCGTCAACGCGGATGACGTTGACAATGATATTTCCGTCCCCCTTGGCACGTTTTAATTGAACCGGCCACACGCCGTCAGACTGACCCGCTATGACTTTGGAGGAGTCCGGGATTTTGATCTTGACAGGAGAAGTGCCGATGGAGGAGCCGTATCTGGTCATGGCTCTGATCAGGTTGAAAAACGGAAGCTCCCAGAATT
>CADCON010000123.1 GCA_902803035.1 uncultured Ruminococcus sp. | reverse complement strand
TCGCTGTCAAACAATCCGAAAACCGTGGTGCCGCTTCCGCTCATGCAGGCGCCAAGTGCGCCGCCCCGGAGCATTTCACCCTTAATGAATTCGCATTCTTCCAGCCGGAGTACCTGCTCAAAGACATTTCCGAGAGCCGCCGCCACACCCTTCACGTCCTGAGCGGAGAGGGCGGCGGTCATTCTCTCCGCCGAGGGTCTGACAAGCTCTCCGGGAGGACAATTGTCAACGGCGGCGTAGGCCCGGCCGGTGGACACACCCGTGTCAGGCTTGCAGAGAAGAATGGCAGGAGGTGCGGAGAACCCGGAAAGCGCCGGCAAACGGCTGAGAACTTCGCCCTTCCCCTGGGCGAGCATGGTTCCGCCCGTAATACAGAATGGCACGTCGGCTCCCACCTTGACGCCTATCTCCCACAGCTTTTCATCGGGCAGATGGGTGCCGCAAAGGGTGTTGAGTGCCACAATGACGGCAGCCGCGTCCGCGCTTCCTCCCGCCATTCCCGCTTCCATGGGAATTTTCTTGATGATTTCAATTTCTGCTCCCCTGTCGGAAATTCCGCAGTATTCAAAAAAGCGGAAGGCGGCTTTGTAGGCGGTATTGCTCTCATTGTTCATCAGTAAAGCTGATGAGCTTTTCACGTTAATTCCCTGTGCGCTATTCAGCTTTACAGTTACAACATCGTGTAGCGCGACCGATTGCATCACCATTTCCAGATCATGGTACCCATCCGGGCGTCTTCCGAGGATATCCAGTGTGAGATTGATTTTTGCGTTAGCGTGGACGGTTAATTGATTCTTCATATGATTTCATCTCCGGCTAATTGTTTTTTTCTTCCTTCAGGAATTGACCGATTCTCCGCAGGGCTTCATTGATATGCGCCGTCGAATAGGCGTAGGACACACGGATATAGCCTTCTCCGCACTCGCCGAACGCATTGCCGGGAACAACCGCTACGTGTTTTCTCAGAAGCAGCTTCTCGCAGAATTCCTCCGATGTCATGCCTGTGGACGCGATACTGGGGAAAACATAAAACGCGCCTTCAGGCTCAAAGCAATCCAGTCCAAGCTCCCGGAATCCGCGTACAACCAGCTTTCTGCGAAGGTCATATTGCTCCCGCATACCCGCGATATCCTCGTCCCCGTTGCGGAGGGCTTCAATCGCGGCGTACTGCGAAGTAGTCGGCGCGCACATAATGGCGTACTGATGAATTTTGGTCATAACGGCGATGACCGGGGCGGGACCAAGCGCGTATCCCAGACGCCATCCGGTCATGGCATAAGACTTGGAAAATCCGTTGACCACGATCGTCCGTTCTTTCATGCCTTCAATGGACGCGATGGAAACGTGCGGCGCGCCGTTGTATGTCAGTTCGGAGTAAATTTCATCGGCAAGCACCATAACATCGGTCCCCCTCAGCACTTCCGCGATTTCCTCCAGATGCTCCCGCCGCATGACCGCGCCTGTGGGATTATTGGGAAAAGGAAGGATCAGGAGCTTGGTACGGGCTGTCAGGGCATTCCGGAGAGCGTCAGCCGTCAGCCTGAATTCATCCTGCCTTCCGGTCACAATGGGAATGACCTTTGCCCCCGCAAGACGCGCGATCGGGTCGTAGCAGACAAAGCTCGGCTGCGGGACAAGCACTTCATCCCCCGGATTGACCAGCGCGCGGACGGCCAGATCAATTGCCTCTGAGCCGCCAACCGTCACGACGACGTCGGTCTTGAAATGGTAATCCAGTCCGAACCGTCGGCTGTAATACAGGCATATTTCCCGGCAGAGCGCGGTGAATCCTCTGTTGGGAGAATACTTGGTTCTCCCCTTTTGCAGGGAATCAATGCCCACATCCCGCACGTGCCACGGCGTCGGAAAGTCCGGCTCCCCCACCGACAGCGAAATGACGTCTTCCATTTCGGCGGCAATATCGAAAAAACGCCTGATTCCGGAGGGTGGAATCTCCAGAGCCGTGCGGCTGACAAGCGAATCGTAATTCATTCCCTGCGTCACAGCACGTCAGCTCCTCTTTCATCGATCTGAGGAGAGATGACAATGCCGTCCTCCTTGTACTTTTTCAGAATGAATGTGGTAGTCGTGGAGGTGACGGAATCCAGCGGAGCAAGACGTCTGGCAACAAACAGGGCGATCTCCTGGAATGTACGTCCTGTGACGCAGACTGAAAAGTCGTAGCCTCCGCTCATCAGACTGACCGACTCCACTTCATCAAAGCCCATTATTTCCTCTGCAATCGCTTCAAATCCCGTGTCCTTCCGCGGGGTCACCTTCAGTTCTATGATGGCGGTCACCTTATCGGTCTGTTCGAGCTTCTCCCAGTTGATCACGGTCTTGTATCCGCAGATAATACCGCTCTTTTCGTAGAAGGCGATGCGTTCGCCCACTTCCTCCTCGCTCAGTCCGGTCATTGCGGCAATTTCCGCGTTGGAAAGCCGGGGATTGTCGCTCAGTATTTTCAGAATAACGTCCATAAATCTGTTCCTCCTTCAAGTTTCTCAGAGCATTCGCTTTTTCTTCATTACCACCATCGTCGCCACGCAGATAATAATGGTAATGATACCAATTATCGCAAAGCCAAAGCGTGATTCGCCCAGCGGCATTCCGGACGACGGCACATTCATTCCATAGAAGCCGGAAATGATGGTGGGAATTGCCATGATCAGCGTGATGGAAGTGAGATATTTCATCACGTTATTCAGCTTGCTGTCAATCACGGACGAAATCAGCTCCCTCGTGCCGTTGAGAATGTCGCGGTAAATGGCGGTCATCTCTATCGCCTGACGGTTCTCAACGATCAGGTCATCGAGAAGCTCCTGGTCATCGGGGTACTGCTCCAGCCGTGTGTAGCGCGTCAGACGGTTGAGAACGCCGTTGTTGGCATTGAGCGACGTGGCAAAATAGACAAGCGTCGATTCCAGCTCGTGCAGGTCGATGAGGTCAATTTCCGTTGTGTCATCCCCTACCCTTTCTTCTATCTCGGTGCGCATTTTGTCGATGGTGCGAAGCGTCGTCTGGTAAAACGAAATGGTGCGGGCGATGATCTGATAGATAAAGCGCATTTTCTTTTTGGTGCTGAAATCCTTGATCCGCTTGTTGATGAAATCATTGAGTATCGGCGTTTCCACCGTGCAGACAGTGATGATGGCGGTCTGCGTGATGAGAATGCCGAGAGGAATGGTGGTGTGACGGTTCTTGTCATGTCTGACCTCAACGGACGGAATGTCTATCAGAATCAGGGTATATCCGTCCTCAAGATCAATACGGGAGCTTTCCTCATCATCGAGAGCCGCCATGATGTCGGCTTCATCAATATTGTACTGTCCGGAAATCTCTGCCACTTCATTGTACGACGGATTCACCATATTCACCCAGCAGCCGTCCTTGATCTGGGTGATTTCTTTGAGAACCTTGTTGTCAGTGCGGTATATTTTCAGCATGACCTAACCTTCTTTATTCAAACAGTGTAAAATGCGATAACTCACTTTTGTTATTCGGACATACTCGAGTAGATGTGGGGTTTACACCCCACACCCCTCACGGAACCGTACGTGCGCTATTAACGCATACGGCTCTTCATTTCATAT
>CADCON010000122.1 GCA_902803035.1 uncultured Ruminococcus sp. | reverse complement strand
TGAAGCCGCCGAAGCCAAGGCAAAAGCGGAAGCCGAGATCAGGGCAAAGGCGGAAGCCGAAGCAAGGGCGAAGGCGGAAGCCGAGGCAAGGGCGAAGGCGGAAGCCGAGAACAGGGCGAAGGCGGAAGCCGAAGCAAGAGCAAAGGCGGAAGCCGAAGCAAGGGCAAAGGCGGAAGCCGAAGCAAGGGCAAAGGCGGAAGCCGAAGCAAGGGCAAAGGCGGAAGCTGAAGCAAGGGCAAAGGCGGAAGCTGAAGCAAGGGCAAAGGCGGAAGCCGAAGCAAGGGCAAAGGCGGAAGCTGAAGCAAGAGCAAAGGCGGAAGCCGAAGCAAGGGCGAAGGCGGAAGCCGAAGCAAGGGCAAAGGCGGAAGCCGAAAGAAACAAGGATCCCTTTGATTTTCTCCCGCCAATGGAGCCGGATCAGACCGATGACGATTCCATCGAGGACATTTCAGGGGTTGTCGCCACCATGTCGATACGGGAGATACTTGACGCCGTGGACCAGCAGCATCTCGGCGGCACCCAGACCCCCGGAACAGACGCGGACGACATTTTTGACACCCTGTCCTCCGATTCCGGTCAGACGAATTGGGATGAATTGATTCCCTCCCGGTCGGGCAGCGACAGCCCGGACGAAAGGCCGGATGACGGCAATTCCTCGCTTCTTTCAAGCCGGCTGATGCAGTCATTTGATGATGACGACACGCCGCATGAAGACCATCATGGCATGGAACCGCTTCCCGATGAAGCCGGCATGGAGATGGTGGATCTCAATCAGTTCCTTCACAAGGACGAGGGCGGGCAGTCGCCGGAAGCAACCGATTCCGGCTTCCCGGACAGCGCGAACTATGAAGACGCCTTCAAGCCCGGAATGATCATTGACTCCTCCGCTCTTGAGCAGGAAGAGCCCGCGCAAGAAGAGCCCACGCAAGAAGAACCCGCGCAAGAAGAGCCCGCGCAGGAAGAACCTTCGCAAGAAGAGCCCACGCATGAAGAGCCCGCGCCGGAAGAACCCGCGCCGGAAGAACCCGCGGTAGAGATCATCGTATCCGACCTTGAGAATGATATCTTCGGCAGTTCGGAAGTATCGGTGCCCGAAACGGCAGCGAAGCCGGAGGAAGACGCCGGCAATCCCGTTCAGGACAAGATAGAGAAGCTCGCCGAAGCGGCAGAGCTGGCCGAAGTCCTGCGCCACGAGAATGAGGATATTCCCACGGTCGTAGCGGTGGAACCGCCCATCGAAGCAATCGTAAAACCCACCCCCGCCGACAGGACCGTGTCAGGCGAAGAACCCGAAGAAACCGTCAAGGAGTACCAGCCCCGCGTCAAAACCCGCGAGCCGGACGAAAATCTCTTTGAATCGGTGCTGATTGTAGACGAAAATCCATCCGTAATAGATCCCATTGCAAGCGCGGGTCAGGATGACACCCTGTACCTGCATTCCAAAGAACCGGCAGAAAACCCCACGGCAGTCTTCAGGGTGCCTGACGGTCCGATTGTGTTCCCGACGGACATTGACGACGCAGAATTCCAGGAACAGTGGCTTGATGAAGATAAGGACGGTGAAGATATGGAACGCAGCAAACGCTCACGCCGCAGAATTTCCGCTTTCATCGGCGCGGTAGCAGTCATGTTTGCCGCACTGATACTCTTCAGCGCGGTGAAAACCGTTATTTCGGGCTTTACCAATATCGGCAGCACAAGCGAGAAAAAGACGGAATACACCGAATTCATCTCGCCTGTCGTGGTCAACGACCCTGTGCCATTCGAATCGGTGGAAAAAGCGGACAATAAAATGCTGCTTCAAAGCGCCATCTGGCACGCCCTGCGCAAGCTCGACGAAACCGAAGGCTATGAGCATCAATCCGACGCGACCGACAAGATCGTGCTTTCAGCCGACCTCGTCGAACAAGCCGCCAAGGAATTATTCGGCAACGACGTGAAGCTGAAGCTCAATGTCCTGAGCGAATCCGACGGCAGCGCGATCTATTATTATGACAGCATAGAACAAAGCTTCCATGTGGCGCGCCGCGGCATTGAAGGGCCTTCCGCGGTTATCACCAAGATAGCGCAGAAGAGCGATTATATATCGCTGGTGGTTGGCTATTGCCAGGAGGAAATGACCCTGTCGTCATCTGAAAATTCCGAAGACGCCTGCTACAAATTCATGGAATACATTCTCGCTGTCAAGCCCGACGGCAGCTACTACATCAGAAGCATCAGATACTACGCAGACAATTAATTCCCGTTCCCGGAGCCGACATAGCTATGCGTCAGTTATGTCGGCTGTTTTGCTTTTTTTCCAACCGTCCGGCGGTTCAAAAGGTTATATTGAATGAGAGAACAGATCTCATTCTTATCAATTTTTTTACAAAGGAGCAAATCGTATGAAAAATACACGTTCACCCAGATCCGGTTTCACCCGTTGGCTCAGGATGCTCACCGCGTCGGTTGTCATTCTTTCGCTGATGACCTCCTGCGGCAGCTCGACAAGCGCTTCCAAGGCCTCCGACGAATTCATGATTTCCGACAAGAGCTATTCGGAAGCCATGGAATTCGATGAGGAGGCAGTCAGAAATACGGAGGATTCCGTATCCATTGAAGGTCGCTCCGGCGACGCTGAGAAGGCAGCCGATTATGAGGACAAAATCATCCGCACCGCCCATCTCACCATGGAATCCGACGACGCCCAGAAGTGCTACGACACCCTGCTGGCGTTCGCCAGACAGAACGGCGGCAAGGAAATCCGGGTCAGCAAAAACAATGACAGCTACGGCAAATACGATTACATCAATATCGACGCCGAACTGAAAATCAAGCCCGAAAAGCTCAACGAATTCATGGAGCTTGCCGAAAAGACAGACAAGGTGATAAGCTCCGAAATTAACACCAGCGACGTCACGCAGGAATACTACGACATCAAGCTGCGTCTGGAAACCAAAAAAGAAGCCCTCAAGAGCTACTACAAGCTGCTCAAGGAAGCAAGCACCATCGAAGAAGCGCTTGAGGTGCAGCGTTACATCACCGATCTCACCGCCGAAATAGAATCCATGGAGGGAATGCTCAAGTATTACGACTCCAAAGTCGATCTCTCCACCGTTCATCTCACGATCCGCCAGCAGGATAAGGTCCACGTCGGCGCGGAAGATGACTTTGAATGGGATTCCCTCAGCTTCAAGGACTTCCTGACGCTCATCAAGAACGGCTTCCTCAGCGTGGTCAATTTCCTGTGGTCGCTGCTGCTGTGGCTGATCATCATCGTCATCGCCATCTCCCCCATCCTGCTCATCGTGGGCATCGTGATCTTCATCATCAGAAGATACCGCAAAAAGCACCCCAGAAAGCCCAAGGTCCGCAAGCAGACTTTCCCCGCTGCGGTTCCCGGCTATATGCCCGCGGGATATCCTCCCGTGCAGACAAACGCGCAGCCGGTTCCTCCCGCACAGCCCGCCGCGCCTCAGAACCCGCCCGCAACGCAGCAAAAATCCGATAATTAAGCAATTTTTGCCCTCCGGGATATTGAATCGTCCCTTCCTATGTGGTAAAATAATATCATATTGGTATTCCGGGGGGCATTGGGCGAATGTTATACAGCATCATCAGAATCATTCTCGCGCTGGCCGCCGCGGCCGTCGTATTTGTCATGCTGACCTATTCGGAGGAGGAGCGGAGATATAATACGGCGCGCAGCGGGAGGGCGTGGACCGGCGCGGCAGCCGTATTGGCGGGATCGGTGATCATTCTTCACCTTCTTCCCGTGGAAAATCTGTTCGTCGGCTTTGCGACGCCGCAGGACGCCTTTCTCTACAACCACACCGGCGAAATCCTCGAAATCGACGAATACCCGGACTGCGCGTTCGTGATCGTATCCACGGGGGACGAAAAAATCACCACCCACGTCCTTCCAGCGCGGAAGGACGGCAGGTGGCAGATGGAAACGCTCTACAACCGGAAACGCCGCGTCGATACCTATAATTACTGCATCATCGAGCGGCTTTACGTTCCTGGCACCAACGACTGCTTTGTCATCGTGTCCCACAACACCGAGGGCAATATATCCGATATTCCCAATGGCATCATCGACAGCCGCAATACCAAATTCAGCATTGTGGATTACCCCGACCGCGTGACCTTCTACTACGGATTTGTGGAAGATATGCCGGACGATTACAGGCTCTATGTCGACGGACAGACCGCTCTCGGCGGCGAATAAAAAAATGACAGCCTTCCCGTTTTCGGATGAATCCGGGAAGGCTGTTTTTTTATGAATGCTTCAGATTCTTGTTACGTACTTTGTGAACACATCGACATATCTTGTGCCGAAGTCAACCGCGTCAATATCCTTGAAGCGGATTTTTACTGGATCAAACCACACGCCGTCGGCGTCAAAATACTTTACCGTCACGCTTTTTTTGCCGATGCGCGTAATCGCGCCGATATATGTGCCGCAGCGGGTATCCAGAATGACATAGCGGTTCATATTCTTGAGTGACCGGAATATCTGCCGCCAGCCGGAAATACTGACGTTGGGAGTGTAGAGCTGATCGACAATTCCCTCGCCCGCTTCGATATCCATGCATTTATCCCTGCATTTTTTGACCTTGCCGATCCTGCTGACAGGGCAGATGCGGAATCCATCGAGTTGAAAATCGTCCTCTATCGCCCCGAGAAGGAAATCCTCGCTCACCTTGAGCGGGAATAAATGAATGTTCCAGTCCCCTTCATTTTCCATAAAGACGCGGGAGATCCTGTGCGGCATGACGCATTCGGAAAGCCGCCTGAGAATTTTTGCTTTTTTCATCCGGCCAATCCTCCGGTCATCAATACTTCACAGGCTTATTGGTAAGGTACTTCTTGACCATGAGCGCGACCTTGAAGATAATGGCGTGATCGAATTCGCGCAGGTCAAGACCGGTGAGCTTCTTGATCTTTTCCAGACGGTAGACAAGGGTATTTCTGTGGACAAAAAGCTTGCGGGAGGTTTCGGACACGTTCAGATTGTTCTCAAAGAACTTCTGAATGGTGAAGAGCGTTTCCTGATCCAGCGACTCGATGGAGCCCTTCTTGAAGACCTCCTTGAGGAACATCTCGCAGAGCGTGTCGGGAAGCTGGTAAATCAGTCTGGCAATACCGAGATTCTCGTAGGAAACGATGGTCTTTTCGGTGTCGAAGATCTTGCCGATTTCCAGTGCCATCTGCGCTTCCTTGAAGGACGCGCCGAGATCCTTGATGCCGGATACCTGCGTGCCGATACCGACAATGCAGTGGGTGTAGAATTCGCTGGACAGCGTATCCACGATAGAACGCGCCAGCTGCTCAAGATTCTTCAGCTCGATGCCCGCGTGGGTTTCCTTGATAATGGCAATCTCGCGCTCGTTGATGCTGATAATGAAATCCTTGTTCTTGTCCGGGAAGAGATTCTGGATAATGTCAAACGTGGCGACGTCCGGCTTGGATACGGTACGCACCAACAGGCAGACGCGGTTGACGTCAGTGTTGAAATGCAGCTCACGCGCCTTGAGATAAATGTCGCCCGGAAGAATATTGTCAAGAATCAGGTTCTTGATGAAGTTATTGCGGTCGAACTTCTCGTCATAGTACTGCTTGATAATGACCAGCGAATTGGCGAGAATCCCGGCGTATTTCATCGCAAGATCATCCGTGCCTTCGACAAAAACCGCTGTTTCGGCAGTCGGCTGCGAACCGAAGGGACGGTAGCTGTAGCCGTTATGCACAAAGCTCTCGCCCTGTCCGATCTGCTCCACAGGGACGTCGTTGGTCACCTTTCCCACGCGGCCGAGATCGCTGCAGGCGAGAATGGTGCCGGAAGACTCCACTACGCCGATTGTCCTGTCGATGGAATCCCTCATCTGATGAATCACTGTCTGATATAATCTGTTAGGCATTTTAAACTCCTCACTTCCTGTAATGATGAATGGAATGGATTTTGGTCAAAATGACCATTGTGCCAAAACTTTTTACTTCATATACATTTTACACAAAAGTGAGTGATATTTCAAGTGTTTTATTTAAACTTTTCAAATTTCTTATTTTTCCAACAAAAACGTGCCATTATGTGTGCAATTCGACTAAAAAAATGTAAGCATTCAGCAAAAACAAAATGCCGGCATTCCATTTCACCGAAGCGAAACCGAATGCCGGCATATAATTCAATTTACGTGATCAGGCAAAACCTGCAACAACCGCTTATCAGTTAACCACGTTAACTTATCAGTTAACGATAGCAAGCTCGGTCTCCTTGTCGAAGATGTGGATCTTGCTGTTAACGAGAGCAACCTTGACATGGTCGCCAGCCTTGGTCTTGGAAGTAGGCGCAACGCGGGCGGTAACATTGGAGCCGAGAGCGTTAAGGTACAGGAATGTTTCGTTACCCATCAATTCGGTAACTTCAACGTCTGCCTCGATGCAGCTGTCGACATATCTCTCGATGTATTCAGGCTCATCATGTACGTGCTCAGGACGAACGCCGAGAACGACTTCCTTGCCGATATAGGGATCAAGCTGACCGTTCTTGTTCTTGGAGATCGGGAGTTTGATCGCGTAGTTGCCGAACAGAGCGTAGACATGGTCGCCTCTCTTCTCGAGCTTGACGTCGATGAAGTTCATCTGAGGAGAGCCGATGAAGCC
>CADCON010000121.1 GCA_902803035.1 uncultured Ruminococcus sp. | reverse complement strand
GGACCTGCGGGGCCCTGCTCCCCCTGTGGACCTTGCGGACCTGCGGGACCCTGCTCACCCTGCGGACCTTGCGGACCTGCGGGGCCCTGCTCCCCCTGTGGACCTTGCGGACCTTCGGGACCCTGCTCGCCCTGTGTGCCTTGCGGACCTGCGGGACCCTGTTCACCTTGCGGACCTTGCGGACCTGCGGGACCCTGCTCACCCTGCGGACCTTCGGGGCCTTGCTCGCCCTGCGGACCTTGCGGACCGAACGGCCCCTGCGGCCCGCGAGGACCCATCGGACCTCTGGGACCGGGAGGACCGGGCGGCCCCGGCACCGGATAGGGCGGCCGCGGACAGCAGGCACAACCGCGCTGCTGTATCTCCTGTTCTTCGCCGGAACGGTTATCGGTATTGATCACATGATTCCGTCCGGGATAATAATAGTGCCTTCTCATAAGATTCTTTGAACACTCCTTTGATTTGATATTCTATGTGCTACATAATATGCGATCCATCAAAGAAGTGATAATACCCGCTGCCCCATCCGGGGCTTGTCAGAATCCTCTTTCTCTCAGGTCTGAGATGAGCTGTACATAGAATTCCCTCACGTCGAAGCCCTCGATGTTTTCCCGGTTCAGGTCAATCATATCTCCATGGGAGATGCCGCGCTTGCCCTTCGGGGTGAGGAAGGTGTAATTCTCTCCCCAGCGGAAGGAGGATTCCGACACAAGCCCGTCGTTCGGGCCGTCAAAATGTCTGGCTATATGATAGGTGAAATTGAGCGGGAATTTGCCGTTTGTGGCCTTGTTGAGCCTGGAGCCGACGCTCTGGTAATACACCTGTCCGCTGTCCATCACGTTCTCATTGAATTGCCGGCAGCGTTCGTCCGTCAGGTCGTAAACGGCGGCGAGAAAGTCGGGATGGCTGTCGCCCAGTTTCCTGAGCACCGCGTTGTAGGAAGAGGCGATGGTCTTCTTGACGTTTTCCGGGGTTTTCTTCAGCAGATAATCCGCGAAAAGGCACCCTCGGTGGGGCGTGTTGATGGTGGTCAGCGAGGCGATGTACTGATCGGCGCCGCAATGGGAAATAGCGTAGCGGCAGTCCAGACCGCCCTTGGAATGGGCGATGACATTCACCTTGCCGCAGCCCGTTTCGGCCACAATGCGCTTGATTCTCTCGGTCAGCTCCGCGCCGCTGTCCGCGACCGACAGCGCGGACTGGTGGTTTCCGAAAAAAATCACCGCGCCGTTCTTCTCAAGTTCCTTCGGAATCCGGCCCCAGTAATTGGGAAATTTAAAATCACGGAAGAAGACGCCGTGTACAAGAAGGATGGGATATCTGGTACGGCAGATGGCATGGCCGCGGCGGGATTCGTCGAGCAGCAGCTTGTCGTTTTCAAATGCGACTTCTTTGCTGCACACGGATATGATTTTGAAGAGCGCGATGAGATGGGCAATCGGAATCCAGCCGCAGAGCAGCCCGATGATTCTCAGCTTGATTCCCAGTTGAATGGACGTCGTGTAGACTCGGATAATGCCGTTCCAGAAGGCCACGGAAAGCACAATAATTCCGGCTAATACGCTGAGGAAAAACGCCGCCGCGTGATCGGGAAGAGCGGAAAAGGCCGCCCAGAGGTGCAGGGCAGAGGTAATGACCGTGCCGATCAGGAACGAGGTGAGAATGTCTGTCCCTTCGGCGCAGATTCTCAGCCTTGCGGTCCTGAATCGCAGATTGGAGGGGGAGGGAAAAAGGTTGATCAGCAGGAAGAGGACGATGGCGGCGGGAATCAGCACCCAGAGCGCGGGGCGCAGCATAACGATTCCCGTCAGACAGGCCGTGAATGCCAGAATCAGCCCGTCGAGGACGCGGAACAGGGTTTTCATTGCGCGGAATCTCCTTTGTTGTATTTTGGTGTACCTCCATGATATACCTTTCCGCCCCGTCAAGTCAAGCGAAAAGATGAATATACACGGAGGGAGAGTCGTTTCTGTCTGCCTGCTCTATGGCACAGAGTCGGAAAACGATTACGGAGGATGACACAAGCGATTCGGGGGCTGAAAATCGGAATTATTTGAAAGAATCCGGAGGAAAAGTCGGGGATAGGTATTGATTTCACCGGTATCATCATTTATAATAGAATCAGAATGAATTGGGAGGAATTTATGTGCATATTTTATCAGACAACGATTTCCTCGCGGTATTCGGAAGAAAACCCGCCGTGCATTGCTTTGCGCCCGGAAGGGTCAATCTGATCGGCGACCACACCGATTACAACGGCGGAAGGGTGTTCCCCTGCGCAATCGATCTCGGCATTGAATGCATGGCGGCGCCCAGAAGCGACGGGATGTTCGGCTTTTACTCCGCGAATTTCCCGCAGGCGGGCGTGAAGGAGCGTTCGTCCGCCGGAACGGCGCGAAGCGGCAACTGGTCGGATTATCCGATGGCGGTGATCCGCACGTTCAGCCGCTTCGGATACGCGCCACGCTCCGGCGCGGACTTCCTTTTCAAGGGCAACCTGCCCGACGGCGCGGGGCTTTCCTCCTCGGCGGCGCTCGAAGTGCTGACCGGACTAACGCTGTGCCGGCTGTGGAATCTCCCCGTCACGCCGCAGCAGAATGCCGTTTTCGGGCAGTTTGCCGAGAACCGCTTCATCGGCGTGAATTGCGGGATTATGGATCAGTTTGCCAGCGCGATGGGGCGGAGGGGGCATGCCCTGCTGCTGGACACCTTCACCCTCGATGCGGAATACGCCCCCATTGACGGCAGCCGCGCTTCGGTGGTCATTGTCAATACCGGGGTGAAGCATTCGCTGGCGTCCTCCGCCTACAACACCCGCCGGCGGGAATGCGAAACCGCTCTCGCCAATCTCTGTACGCACAGTCGGATTCCCTCGCTCTGTTCGCTGGATATGGAGGAATTCGGCGGGCTGGCGGATTGCATTCCGGACGAAGTCTGCCGCCGGCGCGCCCGCCACGCGGTGAGCGAGAACGTCCGCACGCTGGACGCGGCGCGCGCGCTGGAAAAGGGCGATATCGCGCGGTTCGGCAGGCTGATGAATGCGTCGCATCTCTCGCTGCGGGACGATTACGAGGTGTCCTGCGGGGAGCTGGATTTTCTGGCGGAAACGGCGTGGGAAATGCCCTTTGTCTACGGCGCGAGAATGACGGGGGGCGGCTTCGGCGGCTGCACGGTGAATCTGGTGCAAAGCGGCGCGGAGAACGAATTCACGGCGAAGATCAAGGCAGCCTACGCCGGAAAATACGGCAGGGAATGCGACGTCTACCATGTGATTCCGGGGGACGGCGCGGGAATTGTGCAATAAATCGGGAGGTGCGTGACATTGAGCAGAATTCTGGTGTTGTCGGGCAGTCCGCGAAGGGGCGGAAACACCGACGCGCTGGTGGATGCCTTCGCGGAGGGCGCAAGGCGGCAGGAAAACGAGGTCGAGGTGATCCTGGTCTGCGATCACGACATTCACCCCTGCATCGGCTGCAACACCTGCTTTTCGCGGGAAGGGAACCGCTGCTTCCGCGACGACGACATGACGCTTGTGTACGAAAAGCTGAACGCGGCGGATGTGCTGATTCTTGCCTCGCCGGTCTATTTTTACGGAATCAGCGCGCAATTGAAGGCGGTCGTTGACAGGCTGCACACGCCAATGAGAAACACCTTTCACATCAGGAAGCTGGGGCTGATTCTGGTCGGCGCGGCGGAGCTGCCGGCGCTTTTCGACGCCATTCTCACGCAGTACGAGCTGACCATGCAATTCTTTTCCCTTGAGGACGCGGGAAGGGTTCTGGTGCGCGGCGCGAGGGAAAAAGGATCCGTCACCGACGATGGTCTGATGAAGGCCTATCAGCTTGGACAATCAATCTGAATCATCAGGAGGAAAAATATGCTGTACGAATGGATAGATCAACTTATCAATTACGCTTTGGAGAAAAAACTGATCGAGCCGGAAGAAATCGTGTATTCCAGAAATATGCTTCTCGCCGTCATGCGCGAGGACAATTACGAAGCAATGGAAGCGGGCGAAAGGCGGGAGCTGTGCGCGATTCTCGGCGAGCTGTGCGACATTGCCGCGCAGAGGGGGATCATCTCCGACTCCACCGAGAACCGGGATATC
>CADCON010000120.1 GCA_902803035.1 uncultured Ruminococcus sp. | reverse complement strand
GGCGTCCTCCTTGCCCCTCGCGCCGAGGCCGGGCGTTTCCTCCATGGAGAGGATATTGACGCCGGAGATCTCGCCGTTCGACAAAATGCCGGTCATAACCTCGATTTTTCCACCGTAACCGTTGGAAGTGGTGGTGATGATCACGCCGGTCATCCTGCCGCCTTCATCATACGCGCCGTAGACGCTGCCGTCGTCGCTGAGCTGCCTGTATTCCGAAGCCGCGAGAACCTTTCTGCGGCTCTCGGCCGCCTTCTGCGCGGCGTTGTCGGCAATTCTGCCGGCTGTCAGCATATTGGTCATTGCCAGCAGCAGGGTGACAACGGTGCAAATCGCCGTGAGTATCAGAGTGGGCTTCGCAATCAGGGCAAAGCCGGCTTGTTTGTTATTTTCCACTGCGTTGTACCTCCGAACCAAAGGGACTTGACTGTGTGAGCGTTTCAATGTGAGGAGTGAGAATATTCATCAGCACGATGGAATAGCTCACGCCCTCGGGCAGAGAGCCGAAGAGCCGGATCGTCATGGTGAGAATGCCGCAGCCAATGCCGTAGACCACCCTGCCGGTCTTGTTGACCGGGCAGGTGGTGTAGTCGGTCGCCATGAAGATCGCGCCGAGCATCACGCCGCCGGAAAGCACATGGGTAATCGGATTCTGGCCGGCAATGAGCGCGATGACGGCCACCGTTCCGATAAAGGCAAGCGGAATGTGGGGGGTAATCACCTTGCGGAGCAGCAGATACATTCCGCCGATCAGCAGGGCGAGCGCGCAGGTTTCGCCGAGACAGCCGCCGTGCAGACCGATGAAGAGGTCGATCATCGGCGTGGTGACACTGCCCGAAGCCATCTGCGCCAGCGGGGTCGCGGTGGACACCACGTCGGTGGAGGCGTTGCCGCTCAGGTAGAAGAAGGGCAGCGACCAACTGCTCATCTGCGACGGGAAGCTGATGAGCAGGAAGATTCTCGCGGCGAGCGCGGGATTGACAAAATTCATACCGATGCCGCCGAACATCTGCTTGACCACGGCGATGGCGAACACCGAGCCGAGAACGGCAAAGACCGGGTTGAGCGTCGGGGGAAGGTTGAAGGCGAGCAGCACACCGGTGACAGCCGCCGAGAAATCGCTGATGGTCTGATGACGCTTCATCACGCGGCGGCAGACATATTCGGTCAGCACACAGGTGGCGGTACACAGCACAATCAGCATGGCGGCGCGCCAGCCGAAATAGACCACCGACATCAGCGCCGCGGGAACAAGGGCAATCAGCACATCCTGCATTATGTAGGCGGTATTTTCACCGCTGTGCCTGTGCGGGGAGGACGATACCGAAAGCATCTGAGGAGTATTCGGAGTGTTATTTTCCATTTTTAAACAAGCAGTCCTTTCATTGGGAATCGGTTGGCTATCTGCCGGACCTGACAATGCTCTTGGCCATGCGCAGGTACTGCACCAGCGGCCGGCGCGCGGGACAGGAGAAGCCGCAGCAGCCGCATTCCATGCAGCTCATGACGCAGAGGTCATTCAGCCCCTGCACATCGCGCTTTTCAACCAGATGCTGAATGTTGACAGGCGTGAGAAGCATGGGGCACGCGGCGACGCATCTGCCGCAGCGGATGCAGTCGGAGGGCTTGACGTCGTCGGCTTCCTTCTCGCCCATGAATATCAGGCCGTTGTTCTGCTTGATGATGGGATAGTCGAGGGTGTACAATGCCGTCCCCATCATGGGGCCGCCCATGAGTACCTTCTTCGGCTCCTGCTTGAAGCCGCCGCAGAATTCCGCGATGTCGGAGATCATGGTGCCGATGGGTGCGATGACGTTCTTGGGCGTTTCGATCGCCGAACCGTCAACGGTGATTCTCTTGGAAACCAGCGGCATTCCGGTGCGGACGTATTTGGCTATGAAGGAAACCGATGTGATATTCAGCACCACACAGCCCGCGTCGGCGGGAATCTTACCCACCGGGACAGCGCGGTTGGTGCAGGCCTTGATCAGCACCTTCTCCGCTCCGTGGGGGTAAGAGGTGCCGAGCTTCAGAACGCACATTCTGTCGTCGAGGGAACGCTCCCTGATGATCTCGTCAAGACGCTTGATGGCGGCGGGCTTGTTGCCCTCGATGCCGATAATGGCGCGCTTTAGCTCCAGCGTTTCCATGACGAAGCGGGTACCTTCGATGATGTCCTCCGGAAATTCCATCATCTCGCGGTAGTCGGCGGTGAGGTAAGGCTCGCACTCCGCGCCGTTGATCACGAGGGTATCCACGTGCTTTTCGGGGGAGAAATTGAGCTTGATCGACACGGGGAATCCCGCGCCGCCCAGTCCTACGAGTCCCGACTTCCTGACGGCGGCGTAAAGCTCGTCGGCATTGGTAACCACGGGCGGCTCAATGTCAGGGCAGATAGTCTGCCTGCCGTCGGATTCGATCTCGATGGTCTTGATTTCCGCGCCGTTGGGCATGATGATGGTGCCGATGTTGGTGACCACGCCCGACACGCCGGAATGAATCGGCGCGCACATGAAGGATTCGCTGTTGGCGATGAGCTGGCCGACCGTGACGGTATCGCCCTTTTTGACAATGGGCTCACAGGCCGCGCCGATGTGCTGCTGCATGGAAATAATGACCTTTTTCGGGGTGGGAATTTCCTCCGACTCCGTCTCGGCGGTGTTCTTCATGTGGTCAATGTGAACGCCGCCGTGGGTTCTGAATGGCTTTTTGGGGAGAAGCAGGTCTTCCTCCGCCGCCTTTTTCTTATTGCTTTTAGAAGTATCCATGGGTTCCTTCCTTTACAATTTATTGAATAGTGTTTATTATATCATACCGCGCGGTTCTTTTCAATTAATATGTAGTACAAATTTGCCCGAAATATACAGGAAAATTGTGGTTGAAAAAACCGCTGAATGCATAACCGATCCGCCAATCCTGCATATTATTTCCCGTGACCGCTGAAACCAGCGGCATGGACAAAAAAATCCGCAGGAATGCGCTTCAGAAAAACACACATTCCTGCGGGAAAATCAGAGCTTTCTTTTCGGTTTCTTTGGGACGGGGGCTATCTCGGGGGTGTCGGTCATCTGCGCCATCACCGCGCGGTAGAGCGTTTCAGGATCGTCGAGGAAGCGGTCGCGCACCACGGTGGCGTAATTGTACGACGGCACATAAATCCTGACGCTCATGGTTTCCATATCCCCGTCATTGACGGTGCAGGTGACATAATACCCCTTGTCGCAGGCTTCGATGCGGGTTTTGTTCTGCTTGCTCACATGACGGCGGTTGATCAGCTTTGACATGGCCTCGAGGGATTTTTCCCTGATGGTCAGCGGAAGCGCGTCGTACAGCGTGTCGGCAATCTGCCTGCCGCTGACGGTTATCTCAATCGCCCCGCTTTCGGCGTTTTCGGTGACATTCCCGTGCCTGATCAGCGAGGAAATGGCGTCGCTCGCCTCGAAGTAATTGGCAAGTCCGCGGTCAAGAAAAATATCAGTCATATCCCTGCGCGAGAGCGGCTGGGTGCTGTGACTCAGCAGGAAGCAGACCAGCACCTTGATGTCGCTCTTGTTCTTCAGTCCGTCGGGCCTTACTCCTCCCGTGAAGGCGTCAATATTATCATCATGCATCTGCCGTTGTCCTCCTTCTTTGACAAATCGTGATTCCGTGTTTATATTTTACTCCGAAACCGCCGCCATTTCAATAGTTATGTCAAAATTCTATTTTTTAGTCATACCGTACAAAAAGGAAAAAATTTTTAACTGGAAAATTTTTATAAAGTGGTTCCAATTTTAATCCGCGTATGATATAATCATTCAGAAAGGATGTGTCTCACCAACATGGAGAACAAAAAATACACAGTAAAATGTCCCGGATGCGGTGCCGATGTGGAGGTCACCCGCCCCGTTATCATCAATGTGCAGAATGACCCTGAGTATAAAATCAAGGTGCTCACCGGTTCGCTTTTCAATGAAAAATGTCCGAATTGCGGCCAGGGCCTTCAGATTGTGTCCAGAATCGCGTATCACGATATGGATAAGCATCTTCTGGTTTACTTCCGCCCCATCACATCTCAGGAAGAACTGAAGACCTTCGACTACGAAGGCATCAGAAGCGCGATAGAGGATAATTTCACAACTCCTAATTACGCGATACGCGTTGTCACCACCGTTAACGAACTGATGGAAAAAATCAAGATCGCCGAATTCGGCCTGAATGACGGCGTGATTGAAATCGCCAAGTTCGTTTATTTTGATATCTTCACCAAACAATTCCCGGACATAGGCGTCATGAATATTTACTACGAACGCCGCGATGACAAGGACGCGCTGATTTTCTTCTGCAATGACGGACATACACGCTCCATCTTTATCGCTCCCGACGTCTACAATGCCATCAAAAAGCGTTTCGACGTCGTGGTGAACGCCATCTACACCTCCCGCGTCTGCATGGTCGGGCGCGACTGGGCGCTCCGCATGATCAGGGCGTACAGCAAGCGCGACAGCGAGAATCAGGCGTCCGTCACCGACGCCAAGCCCGAATTCAAACTCGTCGACTCCGACAACTGATTTCTTCGCAACTAAAAAAAACGTCTGCCGCAGCCATTCACAGGCTGATAAGGCAGACGTTTTTTCTGTCTCGAATTATGCTTCCGCCATGGCGAAAATCTCGCTCAGGCGCGCTTCAAAATTCCCGTCAGAGCAGTAGCCGCTCTGATTAAGGCTGTAATACTCGTCGATGGAAAGGAGATTCCAGCCGCCCTCCCCGTAATCGGTCAGACGGTGGAGAAAGCCCACGCACTGTTCCTTGTCGATCACGCCTGCACGGTACTTGTCGCGGATCACCCCGATCAGCGCGCGCTGCACCGCATTGCCCGCGCTGCGGTCGGCGGTGTAATGCCCCTGCAGGTTGTAGAATATCACATTAACGACCTCGTCCCGCCCTTTGTCCAGCGAGAGGAAGACGTCCGTGTAGATATACGGCACGTCCTTCTCCCTCAGCGCCGCGTTGAGGAAATCCCGCAGTTCTTCCATCGTGAGAAGTCCCATGTCGAGTCCGATTTCAAATTTTACCATTTGCTCATACGCCGTCATTCATAGCTCACTCCATGCTTTATCTGTTGCAATAAAGTATAGCACAGACTGACGGAATTGTAAACAGCAAACGCAAATAATTCTCGCCTGTCGCTTGCTTTTCGGAGCCTTGACGTCGTTGTATGTTTCGTGAACCGAACCGACAATGGCCAGAATTCCTCCCCCGATCGCCACCATCACGGGAATGATCACCATGCTGTAATCGGAGCTTAAGATAAACGGAGCAGCCACAAACAGCGCAATCGCAAGTGGAATCAGCCATTGACGTACGCCGAGAAATGTCCGGTATTCTTTCATCCGTTCCTCGCTCACGCCGAAAGCCTCGTCCTCATTGGCTCCTTGATGCGCCGCGAAATCTCATAACCGTAGGAATCCCCTTCCGCGAGAACGCTCAGCACTATCAGATCATTATAACCTCTCATCACGTCGCTGCTGAGTTCAGCCATACCGCGTCTCCTTTTGTGAGCAAATTACTTCATCTGACGTTGTATTTATTTCATCAGATAAAGTAATTCTACTCAACAGGTTTTTGCATAGATTTCAATTATTTTTGCATTGCAATATGACCCGTGATAATATATAATAAGGTTATTGAACGTAAATTGAGGAGCTGCAAAATAATATGAAAAAAATAACCCGCTGCGACTGCCACCTCCACACCAACAATTCCTTCGACAGCGAAACGCCCGCCGAAAGGCTCGCGGAACGCGCGCGGGAACTGGGCATCGAATACATCGCCATCACCGACCACTGTGACATTCTGGAATGGAGCGACGCAAATATCGCCCGTTCCAACGCGCAGGCCGCCGAGCTGAACGAGAGATACGACGATCTCACCGTGCTGCGCGGCATCGAGCTGGGCGAGCCGCTGCAATCGCCTGACCAGACCGCCATCGCCCTCGGACTGTGCGAATATGATTTCATTCTCTGTTCGCTCCACAATATCGCCAATGAAGAGGATTTTTACTATCTCCACCCCGACAGGGAGAAAGCACAGGAGCTTATCGGCCGGTATTTCGACGAGCTTCTCGAAATGGTGCGGTGGAATGAATTCGATTCCCTCGCCCACTTCACCTATCCCCTTCGCTACATCACCGACCGCGACGGCGTTCAGGTGGACATGGAACGCTATCAGCCGGTCATACGGGAAATTCTCGCCACCCTCGCGGCAAACGGCAAGGCGCTGGAAATCAATACCTCCGGACTCCGCTCCCCCACCGGATTCCTGCTGCCGACAGTGGAATATATCCGGCTGTTCCGTGAGCTGGGCGGCCAATTCATCACCCTCGGCAGCGACGCGCATATCCCAGAAAATATGGCGGTCGGTATGGCCGAAGGCATCGCGGCGGCCAAGGAAGCCGGATTCCGCGCGGCGACCGTCTTCATCAACCGCCGGCCGGTGGAAATCCCGTTTGAATGAGCCGGCGCGGACACGAAAAAAAGGGCTTCGTCTGTTGGAAAAACCAAAGGCGAAGCCCTTTTATGATTCTGCTGAACGCACACTGCTCACGCCGCCTCAGGCGCAAGGCGGTAGCCCTGTCCCCAGACAGTCTGAATGTAGTTCTGACCGTCCGCGGCGCGCCGGAGCTTGGCGCGGAGGTTGCTCATGTGGACATTGACCGTGTTGTCCTCGCTGAAATAGGTCTCGCCCCACACGGATTCAAAGATGCCCGCCTTGCTGAAGATCTTGGAGGGACTCTTGAGAAGAAGCTCAAGAATACCGTATTCGATGGCGGTCAGCTCAAGCGGAATCCCTCTGACAGTCACCTCGCGGGAATCAAGATTCAGCTCCAGATCCCTGTAGGTAAGTATCCTTGACTTGTTCCTGCGGCAATGACGGATATCGCGCTCCGCGTTTTCCAGCGCGCCGTCCACCGCTTCGGGACGCTCGCAGGCGCAGAGCAGTTCCACCTTTGCTCCGTCAAGGCCGGTAGAAGCGTAATTGATCACATATCCTGACTGTAACAGCAATGCCTCAATGTTCTCCGCCATACAGCCGTCTTCTTCGATAATAAAAACCTTATAGCTAAAGCCCATAGGATTCATTCACTTCCTGCATTGTAATTTCACTGAACCGCAGGAGCAATAAAAAAGCCCGCGATTCATTCCAGATGACCCCGACAACAAGAGAATTGGAAGAAACGCAGGTATTATGATTCTATCCGCCCTTCCAGCCGCGTGGCGACGGTGATCGCGGCACGGCAGGCATCAGATGGCGAATCGTATAAAAGCGCAGTCCAATTATGTCATGAAATATGATGTTATCAGGATAACTGCCAATATAATTGTACGAAATAATCACTCCTGCCCCTGACAGGGCGGGAAACCCTCCGCGGCAATGTATCCGCACGCGGGAGGAATAATACAAACATCTCTATTGGCACACCAAACCCGATGACATTATTTACAACGTGAAACCGTCATAAATAACGTCTCAGAATTTTGTGTACCCCGTAAGATCATAAGTCAGACGCATTGAACGCACTCCTTTCCATGAATTATTTCAACTATATGGTAACACTCTATTCAAAATTTGTCAAGTCTTAATCGCAAACTTAATCTTTTCTTAAGAATTACTCACAAAGCCCCCGTCAGGCCCCAAAAAACGAAAATGCCCGGCACACAGCCTTTGCGGGCCGTGTTATCGGGCATTGCACTGCTATCATTTCAATGAATCAACAAACGTATCCTACATGTTATATGATGAGAATCAATCATAACACATTTGCCATTTCATCACAAAAAATAGCTGTCAGTCGGATTTATCTAACCTGCTCACCAAATGCGTCGCGCTCGACAAATAGATCGTTGACGGACACATTGAAAATCTCAGAGAATCCTTTTAGCTCAATGTCAGTCACGGTACGTAGACCATCTTCGATTCTGGAGATCGAACCGCGGCATACATATACACCCTTCTCATCAAGCTTATCAGCAAGATCCTGCTGGCTCATCCTGCGTGTTACCCGCAGAATACGAATGTTTTCACCTACAATGTTGTTCTTTTCACCCTTGATAATTCGTGGCATTTCATATCACCTCAAAAAAAAATTTTACCACCGTCAGAGCATTAATTTTCATTCTGATAGAATGATATGTATCGCCGCATGACGGTCAATAAGATTTCCGCATTATGCAATTCCTGATTGCCGCAAATGAAACTGTAGGACGGGTCTCACTGCGCCTGGTAAGGGCGGCGTCGCTGTGCAATCGCCCGTTTCAGCGACATTCCGAATGCCACTGAATCCCTTATTATTATACAACATAGAATGAAATTTTGCAATAGCTTTTTGTTCCCAAATCACGAATTTCCGGGGATAAAACAAACTAATTAACAAAACGGCAAACAAAATTACAAAGAAAAATGCAATGCGGAACAAAGGCTGTGCTCACGGTGCCGAAAAGAGTTGGAATCAGGCATTGACCGAACAGAATTACTTCACAAGCTGCTGTCTGATGCGCTCAATGATTCTGCGTTCCCGCCTTGAAACCTGCACCTGCGTCATACCCATCAATTCCGCCACATACGACTGCGTCCTTCCCGCGAAATACCTCAGCCGGATAATTTCGCGATCGGTTTCCTCCAGTCCTGACAGCGTTTCCCTGAGCGCAACGACGTCTATCAGCGTTTCGTCGAAGGAACCGGAGGGAAGCTCCTCCTCAAATTCCTCTCCGTCGCGCTCGGACGTGAGCGACAACACAGGACGCGACGCGTCGAGCGCCTCGGCAATGCTTCCGGGATCCGCCCCCAACTTTTCGGCAAGCTCGGACACCGTGGGATCGCGTCCCTCGGTGCTGCGGAATGCCTCCTCGGCACGGCGGATTTTCAGCCCGAGATCCCGTATGCTCCTGCTCACCCTGACCGCTCCGCCATCCCTGAAAAGACGGCGGATCTCGCCCAGTATCGCGGGGACGGCATAGGTCGAAAACCGCACGCCGCGGCTGCTGTCATAGCCTGCCGCCGCCTTGACCAGACCCTCGCATCCCGACTGGTACAGATCGTCATACTCGACCCCTCGGCCGGTGTACCTGCGCGCGCACGCGTGTACCAGACCCAGGTTTTCGGTCACCAGTCTTGTCTGCTCAGCCGTCATGACGGTATCTCTGCGCCACGCGCTTTTCCATCGTGACAGTGGTGCCCTTGCCGACGGTCGAACGGACCCGGAGCTTATCCGTAAAGCTCTCCATCACCGCAAATCCCAGTCCCGCTCTCTCGCTGCCGCCTGTGGTGAAAAGCGGCTCTCTCGCCTTCCGCACATCGGGAATGCCGCAGCCCTTATCCCTGACCGACACGCAAAGCCTGCCGTCGTCATAGATTTTAGCCTCAATCCAGATGGTGCCGATGGTGTCGCGGTAAGCGTGAACAATGCAGTTGGTAACCGCTTCGGATACGGCCGTCTTGACGTCTGTCATTTCCTCGATGGTAGGATCGAGCTGTGCCATGAACGCCGCTACGGCTGTGCGGGCAAAGCTTTCGTTGGCCGATTGACTCGGAATGACCAGCTTCATTTCATTTTTAGCCTTAGCCTTCATATTATATTATATCCTCACTTTCTAAATATATACTAATCATTTATGGATAAAATGTAAATTATCCGTAAAGTTAAAGAATATGATGTGATATTAAATTACATCTAGCTTTTCCATTCCCGCCAGCTTCATCATACGCGCGATCACAGGCGGCGCATTGGCCACCTTCACCGCACCGCCATAGGAAGCGGCATTCTTGTACCGCCCCATAATAAGCCCTATGCCGGAGGAATCCATGAATCCGATCTCTCCGAAATCCAGCACCAGCAGCTCCGGACGGATCATTTCAACCTCGCGGTCTATGCTGTCACGGAACCCGGCGGCGGTATGATGATCGATTTCTCCCGAAAGCAAAGCAATCAGCGTGTCGCCTTTTCTCTCAAATGTGACTGCCATTTTTTGTTCCTTTCCGCGCAAAAAAAATGCACATGAATTGTTCTTTCTCAAGAATAATTCATGTGCATGAAAAATCAAGGCGAATCCTGTTGAAAAATACTTACAGCCCGAATTTTTTTGCGATGCCGGAAGGAATTTTGTCTGTAACCCCTTCAGGCAGCTTGCTGGCGAGGTCCTTGAAGTCAACCTTTGCCACGGCCTCAAATGCCTTTTCACACTCGGCCTTGGGCAGCTTGGTTTCCTTGACAAGGAAGTCAATGGCGTCCTCCTTGCTTCTGATCGTGCCAGCCGCCTGCTTGAGCTTCTCAAGTGCGTCCTGCAGCTTCTTGTCCATTCTCTCACCTCCAGAATCTGTGCAATATTCGTATGGAAACAGCGAAGACGGATCACGCGTCATTCCCTCCCGAAGGAGAGAATGACTGTCCGCCGGTACGCTGATCACCAGCCATTCAGAGAAACACCTGTTCCATTGTTCCGTAATAAATATCATCGCGGCCGGCTATCATTTCGCAGAATCGCTCAAAGCGTTCCCAGCCACGCTGTAAATCAAATTCATAGCTGTGTCCCCACAGCAAGAATACCTGCGGGCTTTCGGGTCGCAACGCGATGAATTCCCGCGCGAGATCGAAGATTTCGTCCTCCTTGTGCCGGCAGGTAGGGGAAATATCCAGAAGATCATCCGGCAGCCCGAAGGAATGGGTGGAGCGGATGCCCCGGGCATATTCCACCCCGCAGCTTTTCAGAAGGGCTTTTACTCTCCCGCAGGTATTGCCGAAGGGATAAGCGAAACCGCGTATTTCCCGGCCGAAGAGCCTTCCGAGCGCCGCCCTGTCCTCCCTGACCTCTTCAAAGAGTTCGCCGTCCCCAATGGTCGTCAGGTCGCAGTGATGGAGCGTATGTGACGCGATTTCATGCTCCTTGTACAGCTCCGGCAGTCCACCGGGCGGCATCCGCTCGATTTTAACCCCGTCGGTTTCCCAGACATAGGGGGGATCCATCAGTCCGGCATTGAGATTGAAGGTGCATTTCAGCCCATACCGGTTCAGCATTTCCACAAGTCTTACGTCCTGCCGTACCCCGTCATCATAGCTCAGCACGAATGCCTTGCGGTACTGTTCTGTCCAGCTCATTGTTGTCCCTCCTTCGGGGAATGAATCATCAGCGACACGCGCTTTTCTTTTACATCTGCTCTATAGGATGACCGTGATGGTCAGCGATTTCCCGTCGGCACTGGACGCGGTAATCCTGCCCTTGTGGGCTTCCGTCACCGCCTTCGCAATCGAAAGGCCGATGCCGTAGCCGCCGGTTTCCGAATTTCTCGATTTGTCCACGCGGTAGAACCGATCAAACAGCCTGTCCAATCCCGCCGTATTGACGCTCTCCGCCGTATTGAATACCTCAATGCAGACATTCCTGCCCTTTGCGAATGCCTTGAGTGAAATGGCGCCGTGCGCGTCCGAATATTTCAGGGCGTTGTCCAGCAGGATCGACAAAAGCTGCGTGATCGCCTTTTCGTCCCCGCACAGGCTGAGCATCGGCTCGATCTCCACGCTGAAGGTCTTTTCCTGCACCTTGGCAAGCGACTGGAAGGACTGCGCCGTTTCGGTCAGCACCTCGGACAGCGGGAATTCAATCTTCTGCACCTGCGGCCTTTCTTCTTCCATGCGCGAAAGGTAAATCAGATCCTTCGTCAGGTCGGTCAGCCGCCTGACCTGCGCCCGGATATCCTGAATCCACTCGTTGTCCTCGCCGCAGTCCATCTCCAGAATTGAAGCGTCCGCGTCGATAATGGTGAGCGGGGTCTTGATTTCGTGCCCCGCGTCGGTGATGAACGACTTCTGCTTCTCGTAGCTCTCCTGCACCGGCTTCATGGCCATTCTGGAGAGCAGCAGCACCAACGCCGCGACCGCCACCATTCCCATGAGCGAAACCATCACGCTGTAGACGAGGAACGTGCGGAAGGCGTCCATACGGCTGCGGCAGTCGAGAAAGAGGATCACCGTGTCGCCGTTGTCGTCCTTTTTCAGAAAGCGGTAATTCGACACAAAGCCGGAGGTACGGGAGGATTCCCACAGCTCCTCGGCGTACTCCTTCGCCGTTTCGGTATCGATGGCGGCAATTCTTCCCGTGTCCACCGAGGTGACGGAGCCTTCCTGACTCAGCCGCACGGTGAAATAGCGCGATTCATAGGGCAGTTCCGGTGACTTGTCAGGCGAAAGCTCGTCAAAGAACCAGTCGTTGCTTTTTTTCCCGCGTTTGAATCCGCCGTTGCGCTTGGGAAATTCGCCGTTGTTTTCGGCCAGCACATGCAGCACCTTGTCGCTGTCGTTCACCATTCGGCTGTAATTGAGAATGTTGATGGTGCTCATGATCACCAGCAGCACGAGGAAAACCGACAGCACCGAAATCGCAAAAAATTTGCGGCGCAGCTTTTTAATCATCGTATCATTCCACCGCCTCCAGAGAATAGCCCGCGTTTCTCGACGCCTTGATTTTAATATCGGCGCCCAGCGCGGTCAGCTTTTTGCGAAGATACGAGATATACGCCCACACTACGTTGATCTCCGAATCACTGTCGAAGCCCCAGACCTTCTCCATCAGCATTTCGGTGGAGATGAGCTGCTTCGGATTGCTCATGAGCAGTTCCATGACCTGAAATTCCTTGTTGGCCAGCCGGAAGCTGCCGTTCGGGGAGGACAATTCAAACGTCGTGCGGTCAAGCGAGATGTTGCCCATCTGCAGCACGGAGCTTTGCGCGCCCGAACGGCTTCTTGTCATGGCACGGATGCGCGCGAGCAGTTCCTTGGTGTCAAACGGCTTGGTGAGGTAGTCATTCGCGCCGCAGTCCAGACCCGACACGCGGTCGTCTATCTCCGACTTCGCGGTGAGCATCAGCACGGGAATGCTGCTGCCTTTGGCGCGGATTTTCTTCAGCACGGTCATTCCGTCCATTTTAGGCATCATGATATCGAGAATCAGACCGTCATACTGTCCGGTTTCCAGATAATCCAACGCTTCAACCCCGTCATACGCCACGTCCACCGAATAATTGTTTTTCTCAAGAATCACTTTCAACGCCTTGGAAAGCGATTTTTCGTCCTCGGCTATCAGCAATCTCATGGTGTTCCTCAACTCCTTTTACTTCAGAAAAAAGAAATCCGCAAAGAGAACGGCGGACATAATTCCAATCGCCAGAAAAGCGAACATCCGGAACCGGCTTCTTCCCCCTTCAAAGCGAAAGCGGTAGGTGGCCAATTCCTCCACGAAGCAGCACAAGGAAAGTATCAGAATCCCCACAATGCATATTTTGTCAACTGTTTCCATCATACACCCTCATCCTTCATCGCCGGATTTTCTTTTTTTCTTCTTAGGTTCGGGCAATGCTTCAGCCATCGCGTTCACGAGACGCGTCAGAAAATCCCTGTCGTCCACATCGGTCACCGAAAGCATGGCCTTTGCCCCCTCATAGGGCAGCTCGTGAACGGCGTCGGGCATCAGCCTTCTCGCCGCGGGAATGTCCTTGACAAGAAAGCGGTCGTCATAAATGCCCCCGAAGATCTTCCCGCCGCAATACAGAATGTATTCCCCCATCATCGGCCGGAAGGTGATCCCTTCCAGCCCGCTGAGCTGGTCGAGGATAAAGTCAAGATACGTCTTTGTTGAACCCATGAATGAAAACCTCCTCGGAACGTCCGCTCGAAAATGATCTGTTGCCACTGTCATTCCTGCTGTCGGGCAGGCTCTGTCTTTAATATCATACCTCAAAAAAAGAGGCATTGCAACAGGAAATTTGCAAATTTTCCCCTGACGCAATGCCGATTTTGTTCTATTTGTCTGAATCCGCGCCGTTGAGCGCGATTCTTCCCCTGAAAAAAGCGACTGCGCAGAACACGGCAAACACGGCGATATTGATCAGCACCACGCTTGCGCCTGTCGGCGTCGAGCATTCATAGGAGATGATCAGCCCCGCCAGAAAACAGACCACCGAAATCGCCGCCGAGCAGATCACCACATTCCGGAAGCATTTGAACACGCGCATGGACGACATCGCCGGAAAGATGATCAGGCTGGAAATCAGCAGCGCGCCGATCATCCGCATCCCCAGCACGATAGTGACGGCGGTCAGCACCGCAATGAGCATATTGTAGAAATCCGCCCTCACGCCGGTCGCCTTGGCAAACGGTTCGTCGAAGGTCACGGCGAATATCTTGTTGTAGAACAGCACATAGAGCGCAAGAACGGCGAGCGACAGCACGACGCTCAACGTAACATCGGAACGGCTGATCGCCAGCACGCTGCCGAACATATAATTGTTGATGTCGGTGTTGATGCCCGACTTCATGGAAATGATAAAGATTCCCACCGCCAGCGCGCCGGTGGAAAGCAGGGCGATGGCGGAATCCCCGCTGAGCCTGTCGTTCGCGCCGAGCCGCAGCAGGACATACGACGCGGCGATCACCACGGGAATCGCCACCCACAGCGGCGCCCAATTCATCACGGTCGCCACCGCCATCGCGCTGAACGCCACATGGGAAAGCCCGTCGCCGATCATGGAATACCTTTTCAGCACCAGATTCACGCCCAGCAGCGCGGAACAGAGCGACACCAGCGTTCCGACGACGAATGCCCTGAGGATGAAGGGGTAAGTGAACATTTCAAGCATTTTCGCGTTGACCTCCCAAGAATTCCCTGCCTGTGCTGCTCGCCAGATATTCCTCCGTGCTGCCGAAGAACTGGACGGTATGCTTCAGGTGAAGGATTTTATTCGCGCTCCTGACGGCGGTTCTGACGTCATGCGACACCATGATGACGGTCATGCCGTACTTCCGGTTGACCTCCCGGATAATGCCGTAGATCTCCGAGGTCACAATCGGGTCAAGCCCCGTCACCGGCTCATCCAGCATCAGCAGTTTTTCCGAAGCGCAGAGGGCGCGGGCAAGCAGTACCCGCTGCTGCTGACCGCCGGACAGCTCGCGGTACGACCTTCCGGCAAGGTCTGTGATTCCCAGCTCCTCCATATGCGCGGCGGCGCGCTGCCTGTCGGCTTTGGTGTAGAAGGGAATGAGCCTGCTGTGATTCAGGCAGCCCGACATGACCACCTCCCGCACCGAGGCGGGGAAATCCCGCTGAATCGCGGTCTGCTGCGGCAGATATCCCACGTCGCTCCGCGAAATCGTGGGCGAAAATTCAATCTGCCCCTCCGACGGCCTTTTCAGTCCGGCAAGGCATTTGATCAGGGTGGATTTTCCCGCGCCGTTTTCACCGACCACGCAGAGATAATCCCCCTCGTTCAGTTCAAAGCTGACGTGCTCCAGCACGGTCATATTTTCATAACCGAGCGTCACGTCTTTACATCTGATCAGCGTTTTCATCCGTTCAATGCCTCCCTGAGTACTTCGACATTTGCCCGCATCAGGCTGAGATAGCTCTCCCCCGCGGCAAAATCCTTCGCGGAAATGTTGTGGCAGGTGTTGAACTGCGCCGTGCGCGTGCCGGTCGCTTCGGCGATTGCGTCCGCCACCTTGTGATTGGAAAGCTCGATGTAAAAGACCACCGGCACCCTCACCCGCTTCACCGCGTCGATGAGGAATGCCACCGTCGCCGCGCTGGGCTCCGTTTCGGCGGCGCAGCCGGGGAACGCCGCGTAGTATTCCAGCCCGTATTCCCTCACGAAATACAGCAGCGGAAAGCGGTCGCCGAAAACCAGCAGCTTTCTCTCCGACGCGTCAATGACATTGCGAAACAAGCAATCCAGTTCCATAAGCTCCGCAACATACTGATTCGTATTGTCACAATAAAATTCCGCGTTGTCCGGGTCAAGCTGACAAAGCGCGCGGTTGATTTCATTGCAGATGGCGATGGCGTTCATAGGAGAGGTCCAGACGTGTTCGTCGTATTCCTCTTCCTCCTCTTCCCCGTCGTCGTGGTGGTGCGCTTCTTCGTGTTCCTCTTCGCCGTGATGATGGTGTTCGCGGCTCTGCATTCCCTCGGCGGTTTCCTCCTCTATGGCTTCCACGCAGTCCATCGCCGAAACCGTCAGCATATCAGGATTGTCCGCCGATTCCAGCACGGCGTCCAGCCAACTCTCGGATTCGCCCCCCACATTCAGGAACAGATCGCATTCCGATATGCCGATGATGTCCTTGGGGCTTGGCTCGTAGGAATGCGCCTCCATGCCGGGTCTTAGCAGCATTCTGATATCCGCCCTTTCGCCCGCGATCCGCCTTGCGAAGTCGTACTGCGGAAAGATGGTCGCCACGATGGATATTTTTCCGCCGCTCCTTCCGCCCGGTTTTCCGGAACAGCCCGAAAGCATGGCACACAGCATTGACACTGTAAGCACCATCGAAATCAATTTCATTATCGCATTCATTTTCATTCTAAAATAATCCTCAAAATCATTTTTCATTTCTCAGTGAGCGAATGAACCTGAGCGCATTCCTCACACAGTCCGTAGATGATGGTGCGCCCGTTGTCTACGCGGAACCGGTGGTGCTCCATGATGTGCTGCTCGAATTCGTCCATGAATTCGCAGTCCATGTGAATGACCTCGCCGCAGCAGGTGCATTTCAGGTGGAAATGCCTATCGCAGCCGTTGCCGGTGTCGATCAGCTGATAGGTCGCGCCTTCGCCGCCGCCGGAAAGGAATTTCTTGATTGCTCCGCTCTCCACCATGCGGTCAAGGCTGCGGTAAATCGTCGCCTTGCCGATTTTTTCGCCGGCATTCATAAAGTACAGGTAGATTTCATCCGCCGTCACGCAACTGTCGGGGTTCAGCCTGAAATACTTTTCAATGGATTCCTGCTGCCGCGTGCGGTAATTCCTCCTGCATTCCCTGTTTTCCACGGTATCACCTCTGAAGACGCAAAATAAAACTGATAATCATTTTCAAATTGATGTGATAAGATTATAGCACGTTTTTTGAAAAATGCAAGTGTTTCTTATAATTTTTTCCTTCTCACCAAAAGCAAAACATCCCGCCGGACAGAATTTCTTCCGTCCGACGGGATGTTTCTATGATCGATGATACAATGACGGTTTGCTTCGTTAAACGATCAGCATACGCCCTGTGCGAGCATGGCGTTGGCGACCTTGAGGAAGCCCGCGATATTCGCGCCGGCAACGAGATTGCCCTCCATGCCGTATTCCTTGGCGGCCTTCGCGGAGTTGTGATAGATGTTTCTCATGATCTCATGCAGCTTGGCGTCCACTTCTTCAAAGGACCAGCTGTATCTCATGGAGTTCTGGCTCATTTCCAGAGCGGAGGTGGCAACGCCGCCCGCATTGGCAGCCTTGGCGGGTCCGAAGAGAACGCCGGCGGACTGGAACGCGTGTACCGCTTCGGGAGTGGAAGGCATATTCGCGCCTTCGCAGACTGCCTTCACGCCGTGGGCGATCAGAGCCTTTGCGCCTTCCTCGTCCAGCTCGTTCTGGGTGGCGCAGGGAAGCGCGATGTCACAGGGAATCGTCCAGATGCCTCTGCAGCCTTCCGTGTAGGTGGCATT
>CADCON010000119.1 GCA_902803035.1 uncultured Ruminococcus sp. | reverse complement strand
CCGTCCGCGCCCTTTTCGCCTTCACGGATCAGCAGGTTGGTGGAAACGACCCACTGCACATTTTCATGCTTGTTGGTGGGCTTGATGCCGTAGGAATGGGGGGTATAGGCAATTTCCGCAAGCTCCGGGATATTCATCAGATGGTTGGCGATGAGCGCCATATCGTGCGCGGAGGAATAGTGATTCTCGAAATCGGTGGTCAGTCCCGACGCGCATTTGAATTTGGTGTTGGTACAGCCTATTTCGGTGGCGCGGTCATTCATGAACTGAATGAATTCCTCGTTGGTGTCGCTGCCGTAGTACTGCTTGCTGATATAATAGCCAATGGCTTCGGCGGCGCAGTTTTCCGAGGCGACAAGGGCGTAATAGATCAGATCCTTGAGGGTGAACCGCTCGTTGACCTTGATATTGGTCCAGACGCCGGTCGCGCCTTCCTTATTATAATTGACGAACCGGACGGCGCGGGAATCGACAACCACCATTTCGTCGAGCGAATCGGCGCGTTCATAGGCGATGATGCAGGTCATCATCTTGGTCAGCGACGCGGGAAGCATTTTCTTGTCGCCGTCCTTTTCAAAAATAACCTTGCCGGTGTCCATGCTGAGCATATAGGCTGTTTCGCATTTCGGCTCATATTCCGAGCGGAAGGCGGCTTTGACCTCAACCGGTTCCGACGCGGGCGTGGCAAGAAACGCAAAGGCCAGCAGGACGGCGCAAGCCCCGGCAACAATTCGCTTGATTACAGGTGAACTTCTCATATATTTTTTCTCCTCAGATTGATTTCAGAATATTATATCATAAAAAAATGAAATTTAAAAGAGTTATCAAAGTTATTTAACAGAAAAATTATAAAAAAAGTTGTTTTTATCGGGAAGTTGATGTATAATGAAAGGGATTAACCATCGTCAACGACAGGAGGGTTATTCTGATGATATATGTCACGGGCGATATGCACGGCGCGGTGTCCCGTTTTGAGGAAAAATCCCTCTCCAAGCTGCACAGCGGCGATATGCTGATTATATGCGGGGATTTCGGCTTCATCTGGAACGGCGACGGGCAGGAGGAAAAAATTCTCCAGTTCATGGGCAGGCAGAAATACAAGATTCTCTTTGTGGACGGCTGTCATGAAAATTTTGATAAATTATACAGCTATCCCGAGGACGAATGGTGCGGAGGCAGAATTCACCGCATCAACGATAATGTATTCCATCTCTGCCGGGGGCAGATTTTCGATATTGAGGAACAGACGATTTTCACCATGGGCGGCGGATTCAGCCCCGACGCGGACATCCGCACAAGCCGCGGTATGCGCTGGTGGGAAGAGGAAGTGCCGACAAAGGCCGAAATGGAGCAGGCGGCCAATATGCTTTACCGCCATTCCTACAGGGTGGATTACATTATCACCCACGAGTGCCCCACCAAGATCAAGAATCTTCTCTCGGGCGACCAGAATAATTTCAATTCCCTCACCAATTTCTTTGACGAAGTAGCCATGCGGACAAAATATAAGCACTGGTTCTTCGGCTCCATGCATAAGGACAGGCATATTTCATCCAAGCACACGGCGGTTTATCTTGAAGTGCTGCCTCTTGCGGTCCCGGAAAGCTCCTTCTCGGAGCAGCTCAACAGGTACTTCCTCCGGAAGGCAAAGCGCGAAGACGAACCTCTCGACTGACAGAAAGGAGAAATCTATGAAAAAAAGCAGCAATGCGGCAATGATTGCCGTGATTTGCGCGGTTGTGGTGATTGCTTTTTCAGTGGCGGCCGTCATGTTCGCCCGCGGCAATTCCTCCACAGGCGGCGACGACGATTCGCCTTCACTGGGGCCGCTGCCGGACGCCTATATCGGCATATGGGAGCTTCCGGCCGACAGCCACGCGCTTCAGTCGCCGAGAAACGCCGATATGTCAGAAGATGACGCCATCGCGGACGAATACGACTTCGGCGTGACCATGACCTACGGTGAATTCAGCACCAACCGCGTCGGCGGCATCAGGCAGCCCTCTTACAAGCTGACGAAGGACTGCGGTGCCGAAGCGATGGATGAGTACGGTATGCAGAGCGACGGCATTATGGACGAATTCAAGGAAAACGCCTCCGTTGATAAGATCGAAATCTGGAATACGGACGAAACCGAGCTTTGCGATACCGTATTCGTCATAGATAACGAATATCTCGTCTATTTCGGCTCCGGCAATTTCGTATTCTGCGCGGTCAAGCTGGACGCGATGGGATAACGTCCGCTGAACATCATATACAATCAATTCATAATGAATCTGGAAGAATAGTAAGGAGAACACACCATGGCTGTTAAAGACATAGTATTGGGATTATCCAATTCAAACGGACCCTCCGGCGCGGAAGGCTCCGCCGCCAGACTGGCAATGGAGCTGCTTTCGGATCTGACCCCGGTGACACGCGATTCTCTCGGCAACGTCATTGCCGAGCTGGGCGATCCCGATTCGACCAACCACATACTCATTGACGCCCACATCGACGAAATCGGGCTGGTCGTCACCGACATCGACAAGGACGGATTCCTGCACATCGCCCGCTGCGGAGGAATTGACCGGCGCGTCATCATGGGCAGCGAGGTCGTCGTCATGAGCAAGACAAAAATCAGCGGCGTGGTCTGCTGCCGCCCCCCTCATCTCACAGTCGGAGAGGATCGTTCCAAGGTGCCGGAGCTGCGGGATATGGCGGTCGATATCGGCTATAAGGCGGAAAAAGCGCGCGAGCTTGTGCCGATCGGCACCCGCATTGCCCTGAAGGGCAGACCCGCTTCGCTTCTCGGAAACAGGGTTTCCGGCAAGGCGCTTGACAACCGCGCCGGAGCGGCGGCGATCATAAGGACGGTCGAGCTTCTCGAACCGAAATGCGCCCGCCTGGACTGCCGCGTCACCGCGCTTCTCTCCACCCGCGAGGAGGTCGGACATCTCGCCGCGGGGTGCGCCGCCTTCTCGGTCGCTCCCACACAGGCAATTGTCGTGGACGTCGGCTTTGCCCAGTATCCCGGATGCCCGGACGAGGTCTGCGGCAAGCTGGGCAAAGGCCCGATGATCGGCTTTTCTCCCGTCCTCAGCCGTGCCATTTCAAAGAAGCTGACAGCCGTCGCCGATGAGAAGGGCATTCAATGGCAGTATGACGTCTGCGGCGGCAGAACCGGCACCAATGCCGACGATATCGCCGTCACGGCGGGGGGCATTCCCTGCGGCCTGCTCTCCATTCCCCAGAGGAATATGCACACGCCGGTCGAGGTCGTGGACTGCGACGACGTGGAGAACACCGCCCGCCTTCTCGCCGCCTACATTAAAAGCGGCGGCGTCATTCAGTAATCCTGCTACACACAAGGAAAGGAGATTGTGAAACATTATGCTGCGTGACACACTTGCCGCTCTTTCGGAGCTTCACGGCGTTTCCGGCGTGGAGGACGAGGTAAGAGAATTCATTATAAAAGAGATCAGACCCTACTGCGATGAGGTTTCGGTCAACAGCACCGGATCGGTCATCGCCTTCAAAAAGGGCAGAAATACCCCTGAAAACAAGCTCATGCTCTGCGCCCATATGGACGAAGTCGGTCTCATCATCACCGACGTCGCCGACAACGGACTGCTGAAATTCGCTTCCGTCGGGGGCATTGACGCGCGCGTGCTCTGCGGAACGCCGGTTCTTGTGGGAGAGGAAAAGCTCCCCGGCGTGATCGGCGCCAAGCCGGTTCATCTTCTCGAAGACGGCGAACACTCCAAAGCCCCTGACATAAAGGACCTTTACATCGACATCGGCGCGCTGTCGAAGGAAGAGGCCATGCAGAAGGTCTTTCCGGGCGATTACGCCATATTCGACACGGAATTCGGGCCATTCGGCGACGGATTGCTCAAGGGCAAGGCACTTGACGACCGCGCGGGCTGCGCTGTGCTGATGGAAATCATCAAGCGCGATCTGGAATGCGATCTGTATTTCGTCTTCTCCACCATGGAGGAGGTCGGGCTGAGGGGCGCGAAGTGCGCCGCGTTCAGCGTTGCGCCCGATATGGCGATTGTGGTGGAATCCACCACGGCGGCGGACATTCCCGGCGTTGACGAATGCAGCAAAGTCTGCGGAGTCGGCGAAGGCGCGGTCATTTCATTTATGGACAGAACCACCATCTACGACAGAGGAATGCTCAAGATGGCGCAGAGAATCGCCAATGACCGGGCGATTAAATGGCAATTCAAGAAGGGTGTGACCGGCGGCAACGATGCCGGCACCATTCATAACAGCCGGGGCGGCATTCGCACGGCGGCGGTTTCCCTCCCCTGCCGTTACCTTCACTCCCCCTGCGGCGTGATTTCGGAAAGCGACCTCAACGCGGTCTGTGAGCTGGTTCACGGGCTCGCCGAAAAAGCCGCCATGAGCAGGCAGTAATCCACACTCCCTCATGCTGATCAGAATGCCTGTTCCGGAAGGAGGAACCGACGGCCATGGAGAAATTATCGCCCGCGCTGCTGCTCTTTGATCTGGACGGCACGCTGCTCGACAGCGGCAAGCATATTTCCGCGCGCAACAGGGCGGCTATTTCCGGCTGCCGCGAAAAGGGTATGATGATCGGTGTGGCAACCGCCCGCAGCGAGTCCACCTGCAGCAGGTACGTCGATTCCATCGCCCCGGATATCCTGATTTCCAACAGCGGCGCGCTGGTGCGGCTTCACGGAAAGCTGATCTACGAGTGCGGCTTCACCGCCGGGGAAACGTCCGCGCTGGTGCGGGCAGGCGTCGCCGAAAACCGCGGAATTACCGTAGACTGCGCTGAAACCACATTCTCCAACCGCCATATCTGTTTTTTCAACGAACCGGGCATCACTTACACGGATTTTGCGGGCTTTTCCCGCAGCTCCCTCAAAATCTGCATCGAAGGGACCGACGCCGCATTTGCCGAACGCACGGCCGCGCTCATTGACGATTGCTCGTGGCTGGCCTTCTCCGACTGCGACTGGTTCAAATTCTCCCGAAGCAACGTTTCAAAAGGGGACGCGCTGAAGCATATCGTGCGGAAAACAGGCATTCCGGCGGCAAAGATGATCGCGTTCGGCGATGACTTCGTGGACATCGAAATGCTCGACATCTGCAGAACGGGCGTTGCGATGGATAACGCGGTCGATGACGTCAAGGTCCACGCCGATGTCGTCATAGGAAACAATGACACCGACGCCATTGCGGCATTTCTGGAAAAGTATGTTTTGTCCTCTCTGTAATGCCAATTATTGTAATTTTAAGTCAGATAATTACAGATTGGAATATTCATTAGCAATTGAAACCAATAGAAAGTGGGCGTTTCCATGATAAAAATGATCGATCAGGACAGCTTTGAGGCTGCCAAGGAATATTGTCAGGGCGATCCCTTCGGATGCCGCATACTCGCGGCTCTGCTCACCTACGGAACAGACAAGCCGTTCGCGCTCTTCTGGGCGCAATACGCCGGAGAAAACGGCGAAGGCGGCATGACCGCGGTGATCTCCCGGCTGGATACCGCCATGACGGTGTGTGCAAAGGGAAGCTATGACGCGGAGGAATTGGACAGCTTCATTCAGGCAAACGTCGGATATACCGGCGCGCTTCGCCCGGCTCGTGAAGGCGAATCGGCCAACGGGCTGGTCATGCGTCTGGCAAAGAGAAAGAATGTCGTGTCAGCCTCGGACGCCGAAATCAACCCGGAAATTTCCGACGTCTACGCGGTCATGGAAGAATGCGCCGGCACAGGCTTTGAGGTTCCGCGCTTTGACGATTTCTACAGCGACATGATCTACCGCAAGAAGGCCAAAAGCGTGCTGACCGCCATTGTCCGGGCGGAGGGAATGCCCGTGGCCTGCGGAGCCGTTCACCTCTCCCCCGGAACCGCGCTGCTGACGATCTGCGCCTGCGTTCCGGAAATGCGCGGCAAGGGCTATGCCGGCAAGGTGTTCAATGCCCTTCTCGACCGGTGCGCCGACAGGGATATCTATCTGATGTGTATGCCCTCCCTGCACGATTTCTACGCCAAATACGGTTTTCTGACAATCGGCGGCTTCATCTATTGACGCCGGCGGAGAATTGACAAAAAACCTGCCGCCTGATCATACGATCAGAAGACGGCAGGTTTTTTTATTGTGATTTTACTTCAGTCAGATAAATTCCGCTTACTTGAATGTGACCGATTGCAGGAAGGTCTTGAACGCCGCTTTGGATTCATCCGAACGGCTTACTAACCAGCCGTTGCTTACGCCCTTGTTCTGAATGACATAGACGTCCTCGCCCTGCTGGACATAGAACTTGTAATGATCAAATTCGTCGGCCGCGCTGTCGCTCTTTTCAACGGTGTAGGTGATGTCGCCGACCTTGACTTCCTCGTATTCCTTCTTCTCGCTGAGCTTCTCTTCCAGCTTGCAGTTGACGTACTGATCGATGCCGAATCTGTATTCGGTTTTTTCGGAATCCTTGCCGTATTCCCATGAATAGCTCTTGCTGACCAGCGTTCCGTCCGGCTTCTCCACAATATTGGTGCTTTCGGAATACATCGGAACATCCGCCTTGACGTCGTATTTCACCTTGTCGAGCTTGAAATTGTTGAGCGTGGTTTCCGTGTCTTTGGTGAATTTGACATTCTGCATAATCTTGTCAAACTCGTCGTCTATGGTTTCTTCGCTCGCGGTTCTGTACTGTACGCCATAGACACTTTCGCCGTCCTGATAGAATGCCATCCGGGTCTTTTTGCCGGACTTATAGATATAGATATTAACGCCGTTGTATTCTTTTGTCTCTATTTTATCGTTGTCCTTAACCTCATCCTCCAGCTTGCGTCCCTCCGCGATGGTATAAGCATACGCGAGAGACTTGTCGTCGGAAATCGTATAGCTGATACCCTTGCTCATGAGCTTTCCGTCCGTTGTCTTCTGAATCGCTCTCTCAACGGTTTCATACGCCTCCGGCGCGGAAAAATGCATACCAACGACGCCAGTGTCGTCGGCCACCTTCTTGGCAGCTTCCTCTTCATCCCCGCCGCAGCTTGCCAGGGCCGCCAGCATCAGAACTGCCAGCCATACGGAAAATGCTTTTTTAAACCAACTCATAACATCAGACTCCTTTACATCATAAAAGATAACGCAAGTCCCTCAGGACTCCGGAATCATTATATATAATGAAAACGCATATGTCAATAGCCTTCTTCCACACATCAGACAAAATAGACGGAATGGATTAAATCGTTGAACGCCTCCTCGGATTTCATCGAACGGGTGGTGAAAAGGCCGTCGGTGACCCCTCTGTTGATGATCTCGTACACATCATCGCCGTGCTGTGTGTAATACGCGAACGGAATGGGATCGTCCCCCGCCTTCAGAAAGGCATATTCAATGTCGCCGATTTTTTTGTATTTATATTTCTGCTTCTTGCCGATGACCTCTTTAACGGTGGAATGCCTGTACGCCGTGATTTCAAACCGGAAATCAACCTTTCCGCCGTCTTCGCCGAATTTCATCATCAGGCTCTTCCGGAGAAGCCTTCCGCCGGCATCCTGCGTCAGACCGGTTTTCCTGCTGATGACAGGAAGGCCGCTGTCGAGCTTGTATCTGAGCGCGCAGACAGTCAGCTCGTTCACATCCGTCCTGTCGGTTTCGGAGAAGCTCACGCCGGCGAGCGCGCTGTCAAAGACCTCCCTCCCCTTCTCATTGCCGGGAACAGAGCATCTGATGCCGTAAATCGCGTCGCCTGCCTTGGCAAACGCCTGAAACAGGCCTTCCGATTTCTTCAGATAAAAGGTCTGCCCGTCCTGCTCCAGCTTTTCCGACTTTTTCTTGTTGACCACATCGGCCATTCTGATGCCGGTCATATACTGATAGGTAATCTTTTCATTCCCTGCCAGCGTGTAGACCATGTATTTTTCCGTCACCGTCCCGTCGTCCTTCTGCTCGACGGTGCGCTCGAGCGTTTCGTATTCCTCCGGCGGCGTAAAGCGCATCGCCATGACGCTGTTGTCGCCCTCGATCACTTCGTCGGGATAATCGTCCTCCTCGCCGCAGCCCGCCACGGCAAATGTCATGACAGCGGCAAGCAGCAGTGCCATCCATTTTTTCATCTCTGGTACACTTCTTTCAACAGAATTTTGATACAGACGCATCTGACATGATTATAAAATAGGTTCAGCGTCAAGTCAAGAAAAAAATCCGGATAAACAAAAAAGCCAACCGTCCTATTGGACAGATTGGCTCAATGTCAGCGTCTACCT